>NZ_JACNDD010000134.1:0-17936 GCF_017351395.1 Pseudomonas sp. FW305-28 | reverse complement strand
CGGCATCCACTCGCCGACCTTCAGCTCGGTCTTCGACACCTTGGCCTTCAGGGCTACGCCCAGGCGCCCAAAGTCATCGGCCGGGCGACCGTCGTCATGCACCGGCAGCAATTGCGTACCCGCCGTGCCACGGCCGCCGTCGAGCTTGACCGAGTACATCCCCAGTATGTCCACGCCGAAACCGACCGTGCCCTGGGTGAACCCGGACTTGGCGTCGAGGATGAAACTCTGGGTCCATTCCTCGGCCTTGCCCTGGGCGTTGTTCGGGTTGGTGAAGTTGCGGTTGAAATAGGCGTTGCGCAGGTTCAGCGTGGCCTTGGCGTCATCGACGAAGCCTTCGGCACTGGCGGCGGTTGGCAGAAACGCGGCAAGGCTGCTGCAACCGAGCAGGATCAGGGCGGGGCTGGCGTTGAGAAGGGTACGGCGGTTTGGACGGTGGTCGGGCGAAAAACGGACACGTGTGCTCACTATGACGCTCCCTACTTTTTTGTTGTTTTTATTTTTGTCATACGTCGTCGTACAACATTGAGGGGATTATTTGGAAGCGGCTGCTCATTGTCAACTGGCCATTATCGGAATTATCCAACTCGACTGTGCTTCAAAATGAGGCGTTTCAATGGCTGTTGCTGGACGAGGTCAAGATCGCAGGCCGTGGCGCCGGGCAGATTTGTGGTTTTAAGATAGCGGGGAGAGTGCTTGGTTGTGCGATGACTGGTCTAAGACATTAGTCGAATGCCCGCGCGCTCATGGACGGTGAGGTCTCTTGTGGCGAGGGAGCTTGCTCCCGCTGGGCTGCGCAGCAGGCCCAAGTGCTTTGTTTCAGCACAATTTTTGGGGGCGGCTTCGCCACCCAGCGGGAGCAAGCTCCCTCGCCACAGGTGTTTTGTTAACCCAGGCTCCCAGTCCATCAGGGAAACCGTGTTTATCCAGATGTAGGAACGTTCGGGATCGGGCTACGTTGTCTTGCGCCATTGCCTACACCTGCGCCAGAATCCGCCGGCTTGTGCGCCTTGCGGTCGGGTTTTATCGTTTCCGGGTCGCTGAGGAATCAGCGATCGGGTTTGGTAGCCCGGGCTGTCGGTGCATAGCGTCATCGCTTGCGAGTGCAATCATGCACTTCGCTTTTTGGTGGCCATGCGCAGGGCCTCTTCGGAGGCGCCGGCTCCGATGCCCGGTCTACCAACCTTCGTATGGCCGCCACCCTAATTCGTTTGGTAGCGAGAGGGTGTTGGCTCCCTTCTACAGCATCGGAGCTTCAACTATGTTCAAAGTAACCCCCAACCCACCCGATACAGATCCATCCAACGCCAAGGCATTCGACAAAGCCGCCGACCGCATCCTCGACTCCTACCTCAAGCCCAAACCCGGCAAACCCGAGGCCGATCCCGGCCAATTGTTCACCGTCGCCCATGGCGTCGACACCGAAACCCTGCTCGCCAACCTCAGCGAAAACCTGGCCTCGGCCAATGCCATGGTCAATGACCTGGCCTTCGACCTGGAAGGTCCCAGGCGTCACATCGCCTTGGGCATCCAACAATTGATCGAACTGAGCGGATTATTGGCGAACCGCGCGCTGGATAACGTCGAAGCACGCTAGCCGACTCACCACAACCCCCTGTGGCGAGGGAGCTTGCTCCCGCTGGGCTGCGCAGCAGCCCCAAAATGGACTGACGCGGTTCTTCCAGGAACATCGCTCCAGCCGGTTTTACGACTGCTGCGCAGCCGAGCGGGAGCAAGCTCCCTCGCCGCAAGGGCACTGTGTACATCCGCCTGAACGTGCACGGTCAATGGGAAGCGAGCCCCCAGTGTTTTCGAAAGTGGGCGGATGCTAGTCTTGAGCAACGCTGTCGTCAGGGAGCCCTCATGGGCAATCACAAGATCGAGATTCGTCGCAGTAACGTCGAGAAAATCCTGCTGGCCGCCGAGAAGGTCTTTGCCGAGAAAGGCTTCGGCAGCACCGCCATGGCCGACATCGCCGCCGAAGTGCAATTGCCTCGTTCCAACCTGCATTACTACTTCAGCACCAAGAGTGAACTGTACAGCGCCGTGCTGTTCGATCTGCTGGAGGTGTGGAAACAGGATGCCTTGTGCTTCGAAATGTTCGACGACCCGCGGGTAGTGCTCAGCAGCTACATCCGCGCCAAGATGAACCACTCCCGCAGCCGGCCCTACGGCTCCAAGGTCTGGGCCAACGAAATCATCCACGGTGCCCCGACCCTGGGCCAGGCGCTGGACGCCAGTCTCTATGACTGGGCCAAGATGAAGGAAGCGAAAATCCGCCAGTGGGTGGAGGACAAACGCATCCTCCCGGTGGAGCCCTCGAGCCTGCTCTACATGATCTGGGCCTCGACCCAGCACTACGCCGACTTCGACCACCAGATCAATATCCTCAACGACCACCAGCCGCTGTCCGACATGCAATTCGAACGGGCGGTGCAGACGGTGACCGGGGTGATTTTGCGGGGGATCGGGTTGGAGCCTTGAGGTTTTGTGGTGAGGCTGATGGCCTCATCGCGAGCAAGCTCGCTCCCACATTGGATCTCTGCTGTACACAACATTTGTGAACGACACGATCCACTGTGGGAGCGAGCTTGCTCGCGATGGCGCCAGTCCAGACACCCCTACCTTCAAGCTGTTACATGATAGGGATTGCGCGGATCATGGTTCCAATCCAGAAACGGCTTGCCGGTGTCCACTGTCACCATCTCGATGCAGTCCTGCACCGGGCAGGTGATCTGGCACAGGTTGCAGCCCACGCATTCTTCATCGATCACCTCGTACACATGGGTACCGTCCGCCTGCTTGAGACTGGCGATGGCCTGGTGTGAGGTGTCTTCACAGGCGATGTGGCAGCGCCCGCAACCGATGCACGCCTCCTGGTCGATCTTGGCGATGACCTGGTAATTGATGTCCAGGTACTTCCAGTCGGTGGTGTTGCCCACCGCGCGACCGGAGAACGCCTGGAGGTTGGCGTGGCCGTGCTCATCCATCCACCGCGACAAGCCGTCCTTCATCTCGTCGACGATGCGAAAACCATGCAGCATCGCCGCCGTGCAGACCTGCACCGCGCCGCTGCCCAGGGCGATGAATTCCGCCGCGTCGCGCCAACTGCCGATGCCGCCGATGCCGCAGATCGGCAAGCCTTGGGTCTGCGGGTCGCGGGCGATTTCGGCGACCATGTTCAGGGCGATGGGCTTGACCGCCGAACCGCAGTAACCGCCATGGGTGCTTTGGCTGCCGACGCTGGGCAGGGCGACCATGCGGTCCAGGTCGACGCTGGTGATGGAGTTGATGGTGTTGATCAACGACACCGCGTCCGCACCGCCCCGATGGGCCGCCCGTGCGGCGACGCGGATGTCGGTGATGTTCGGCGTGAGCTTGACGATCACCGGCAGCGAGCAATAGGTCTTGCACCAGCGGGTCACTTGTTCGACGTACTCCGGCACCTGGCCGACCGCCGCGCCCATGCCCCGTTCCGGCATGCCGTGGGGGCAGCCGAAGTTCAACTCGATGCCGTCGGCGCCGGTGGCTTCCACCAGGGGCAGGATGCGTTTCCAGGATTCTTCGACGCAGGGCACCATCAGTGACACGATCAACGCCCGGTCCGGCCAGTCCTTTTTCACCTGGGTGATTTCCCGCAGGTTGATCTCCAGGGAGCGGTCGGTGATCAGCTCGATGTTGTTGATGCCCAAGACCTCGCGATTGGCACCGTAGTGGGCCGAATAACGCGAGGACACATTCACCGCCGCAGGATCCTCACCGAGGGTTTTCCAGACCACGCCACCCCAGCCGGCCTCGAAGGCGCGGACCACGTTGTAGGCCTTGTCGGTGGGTGGTGCGGAGGCCAGCCAGAACGGGTTGGGGGCTTTGATGCCGGCGAAGACAATCGACAGATCGGCCATTTACGCAGCCTCCACGTTAAGCATCAGTTGAGCGTTGATCGCCTCGGCGGCGAGCTTGCCGTGCTGCACCGCCTGCACGGTGAGGTCCTGGTCCAGGCTGGTGCAATCGCCGCCGGCGTAGACACCGGGAACGCTGGTGCGCAGGTGTTCGTCCACCAGAATTCGCCCGTCCTGGCGCTTGAGCTCCCGGGCCAGCGGGTCCACCAGTGCGTGGTCATCGAAGGCTTGGCCGATGGCTTTGAAAACGGCGTCGGCGGCCAGGTCGAAGGTCTCGGCACCGATGACCAGTCGACCGTTTTCCAGATGGGTACGGGAAAAGCGCATGCCGCGCACATGCCCGGCGTCATCGAGCAACACCTGTTGCGGTTGGGCCCAGGTCAGCAGACGCACCTGATTAGCCTTGGCGATGTCTTGCTCATGCAAGGTGGCACCCATGTCTTCAAGGCCACGACGGTAGACCAGGTTGACGTCCCGGGCGCCGAGGCGAGCCATCTGCACGGCCATGTCGATGGCGGTGTTGCCGGCACCGAGCACGATGCAACGGTCGGCCAGCGGCAACTGGCTGAGGTCGTCGGCCTGGCGCAGTTCGCGGATGTACTCGGTGGCGGCCAGCAGCCCCGGGGCCTGTTCGTCGCTCAGGCCCAGTTGCTTGCTGGCGGCCAGGCCGAGGCCGAGGAACACTGCGTCGAACTGCTGGTGCAGGTCGCTCAGGCTGAGGTTCTCGCCGAGTTTCTGGCCGTGACGGATTTCGATGCCGCCGATGTCCAGCAGGAAGTCCAGCTCGCGTTGGGCGTAATCGTCCACCAGTTTGTACTTGGCGATCCCGTATTCGTTGAGGCCGCCGGCCTTGTCCCGGGCTTCGAAAATCACCACGTCATGGCCATGCATCGCACTGCGGTGCGCACACGCCAACCCCGCCGGCCCGGCCCCGACCACGGCGATGCGCTTGCCGGTGGTGGCGGCACGCTTGAACGGGTGTTCGCTGAAGTGGGCGTTGTCCACCGCGTAGCGTTGCAACGAGCCGATCAACACCGGCGCGCACTCATGGGCGTTGTTGCGCACGCAGGCTTGCTGGCACAGGACCTCCGTGGGGCAGACCCGGGCGCAACTGCCGCCGAGGATGTTGGCCGAGAGGATTTTCTGCGCCGCGCCTTGGACGTTGTCCTGGTGGATGTTGCGAATGAACGACGGAATATCGATCTCGCTCGGACAGGCGTTCACGCAGGGCGCGTCGTAGCAGTACAGGCAGCGGGACGCTTCCAGGTGGGCCTGGCGCGCGTTGAGCGGCGGCGCCAGGTCGCTGAAACGGGCGGCGAGGGTGGCCGGGTCTTCCTGGGAATGGGGGAGGTGACTCAAGGGCTGGATCATGGAGTGGGCCTCACGGTGTTTGAGGTGCTGCCTCTGGTGGGCAGTGGTTTTTTCGGTGTCTGGACTGGCCTCATCGCGAGCAAGCTCGCTCCCACAGGGGATCTGCAGTGCCCATGGCTTTCGCATCCACCCAAATCCAGTGTGGGAGCGAGCTTGCTCGCGATAGTCCGAAGGCCTGGGTTCAGCGCTTCACGGCAACCGGCCTGTGCAACTCCGCCCGCTTGCTCAGCAAATCGAACACCGCCGGGTACGCCGGCCGTTCGATGTAGCGCCCGGCGCCGCGCTCGGCCCGCAGGTCGCCGTCGGCCCACACCAGCCGACCCTGGCTGATGGTGTGGCTGGGCACGCCGCGCACGGTCTTGCCTTCGAAGATGTTGAAGTCCACTTGCTGGTGGTGGGTCTTGGCTGAGATCGTGCGGCTGCCCTGGGGATCCCAGAGCACCAGGTCCGCATCGGCGCCGACGCGGATCGCCCCCTTGCGTGGGTAGAGATTGAAAATCTTCGCGGCGTTGGTGGAGGTGAGGGCGACGAAGTCCTGCATCGACAATTTGCCGCTGTTGACCCCCTCGTCCCAGAGCACCGCCATGCGGTCTTCGATCCCGGCGGTGCCGTTGGGGATCTTGCTGAAGTCGTCACGCCCGGCAGCCTTCTGTTCGGCGCAGAAGCAGCAGTGGTCGGTGGCGGTGGTGTGCAGGTTGCCGGACTGCAAGCCGTGCCAGAGTGCCTCTTGATGCCCGCGTGGGCGGAAGGGCGGGCTCATCACGTAGCCGGCGGCGGTCTGCCAGTCGGGATCGCGATAGACACTGTCGTCCAGCAACAGATGCCCGGCCAGTACTTCACCGTAGACCGGTTGGCCCTTGCTGCGGGCGTAGGTGATTTCGTCCAGGGCTTCCTTGGTGGACACGTGCACCAGGTACAGCGGCGTGCCCAGGGTTTCGGCGATGCGGATGGCGCGGCTCGCGGCTTCGCCTTCCACTTGCGAAGGGCGTGACAACGGATGGGCTTCGGGGCCGGTGATGCCCTGGGCCAGCAGCTTGCGTTGCAGGTGGTAGACCAGTTCGCCATTCTCGGCATGCACGGTGGGCACCGCGCCCAATTCCAGGCAGCGCTCGAAACTCGCGACCAAGGTGTCGTCGGCGGCCATGATTGCATTCTTGTAGGCCATGAAATGCTTGAAGCTGTTCACGCCGTGATGGCTGACCAACTCGGCCATTTCTTCGCGGACCTGTTCGCTCCACCAGGTAATCGCCACGTGGAAACCGTAGTCACTGGCGCTTTTCTCGGCCCAGCCCCGCCACTGATGAAAGGCTTCCATCAGCGACTGTTGGGGGTTGGGAATCACGAAGTCGATGATCGACGTGGTGCCACCGGCGAGACCCGCCGCCGTGCCGCTGAAGAAGTCTTCACTGGCGACCGTGCCCATGAACGGCAACTGCATATGCGTATGGGGGTCGATGCCGCCGGGCATCAGGTATTGACCGCTGCCATCGAGCACTTCGACAGCGGCCGGAACATCCAGGTTGTCACCGATGGCCTTGATCACGCCGTCGGCGCAAAACACATCGGCGCGATAACTTTCATCATGGGTAATAACGGTGGCGCCACGGATCAACAGAGACATTCCGAGTTCCTCGCAGGCATGACCGACTGTTGCCGGTTCTTTATGTTTTATCGATCACGGTAGGTAAAGTCGTGCCGGTTTATGTTCTTGTCACAACTGTCAGGATTAGACGCTAGCTGGAGTTTTTGAAATGAGCAAGATTATTTTTTATAAGCTTATGTGCTAATTAACTTATTGAAATTAAAGGATTAATTTATTAATTCACCAAAATGGTGAGCCTGCTCACCATTTTGACGCACTTGACAGGATCATTATTTGAGCGAGATTTGTCATGGTAAATCAGCGGCTTGAAAGCGTTGCAAGTGCAGTCTAGACACCTCGCGTCGATCCGGGGTGCACCACTTTGAATCTCCCCCTCGACAGGGCGTGAAGGTCATCTAGCCTCAAGGGCGGTAAGCAGGGAGTGACACAAGGCAATAACGTGGCTTTAAAACGTTAAACATCAAAAGGTTGAAAGGGTTATATCGATCATCCGGTCAGCTCGGCACATTATCCGGCACGGTTATTGAGTGCTGTCGTGGGTCTGGCGGGGTGGTCGGTAGCACGCGTGCAAGTACTCCGGCCATCGCCCGTCGATGAGCAAAAATAATGAAAACAGTGGAGCGGACATGACCAGATCAACAGTGACCGAGCGCGACGGATTGTTCGAGCTTGAAGCCGGCAGCGACGTCCTCGACAGCCCCCGTTATAACCACGATATCGCGCCGACCAAGGTGCACGAGCGAACCTGGAACAAATGGCACATCACCGCACTGTGGGTGGGCATGGCGATCTGCGTGCCGACCTACACCCTTGGCGGCGTGCTCACCGCCTATTTCGGCCTGACGGTGGGCGAGGCGCTGCTGGCGATCCTGTTTGCCAACATCATCGTGCTGATCCCCCTGACCCTGAACGCCTTCGCCGGGACCAAGTACGGCATTCCGTTTCCGGTGCTGTTGCGCTCGTCCTTTGGCGTCATCGGTTCCAACGTGCCGTGCCTGATCCGCGCCCTGGTGGCGTGCGGCTGGTTCGGCATCCAGACGATGTTCGGCGGGCTGGCGATCCACCTGTTTCTCGGCTCGGTGTTCGACGGCTGGAAGAGCCTGGGCGGCACCGGCGAAGTGATCGGCTTCATGGTGTTCTGGGTCATCAACCTGTGGGTGGTGTTGCGCGGCGCCGAGTCGATCAAGTGGCTGGAAACCTTGTCTGCGCCGCTGCTGGTGCTGGTGGGCGTCGGCCTGTTGGTGTGGGCATTGCCCAACGTTTCATTGACTGAACTGATGGCGGTCCCGGCCAAGCGACCCGAAGGCGCCGGGGTGACCGGCTATTTCCTCGCCGGGCTGACGGCCATGGTCGGTTTCTGGGCCACCCTGTCGTTGAACATTCCGGACTTCAGCCGGTATGCCAAGAGCCAGAAAGACCAAGTCGTGGGGCAGATCATCGGCCTGCCGCTGACCATGTTCCTGTTCGCCTCCCTCGGCGTGGTCATGACTGCCGCCTCGGAAAAACTGGTGGGGGTGACCGTCTCCGACCCAGTGACCTTGATCGGGCACATCCAGAGCCCGGTGTGGGTGGCGCTGGCCATGGTGCTGATCATCGTCGCCACGCTGTCGACCAACACCGCCGCCAACATCGTTTCGCCGACCAACGACTTCCAGAACCTGGCGCCGAAACTGATCGGCCGCACCAAGGCCGTGATGCTCACCGGGCTGGTGGGGCTGGCGCTGATGGCCCACGAACTGTTGAAGAAACTCGGCCTGATCGTCTCCGAGGTCAGCCTCGAGTCGGTCTATTCCAATTGGTTGCTGGGTTATTCAAGCCTGCTGGGGCCGATTGCCGGGATCATGGTGGTGGATTATTTCCTGATCAAGAAACAGCAACTGGACCTGGCCGGGTTGTACCGCGACGACATTTACCCGGCGTGGAACTGGAACGGCTTCATCGCCTTTGGCGTGCCGGTGGTGCTGACCTTGTTGTCCCTGGGCAGCGACGCGTTCAGCTGGTTCTACAGCTACGGCTGGTTCACCGGCTCGGCGCTGGGTGGGGTGATTTACTACGGGTTGTGCAGCATGCGAGCGAGCCCGTCCGTCGCTAAAACCGCGGTGTGAGGGAGGGCCTCATCGCGAGCGAGCTCGCTCCCACACTGGATTGCTGATCCCCTGTGGGAGCGAGCTTGCTCGCGATAGCGGCCTCAAGTACACCGAAAACATGCCTGAAAAAATGGAGATCCCCATGAACGCAGCCATCGACGTCCTGCAATCCACCCAGCCGCACATCAACCGCGACCGCCTGTGGCAATCGCTCATGGACCTGGCCCAGCTCGGTGCCACGGTCAAAGGCGGTGTGTGCCGGCTGGCGCTGACCGACCTCGACCGCCAGGCCCGCGATCTGTTCGTGCAATGGACCCAGGCGGCGGGCTGCACCGTCAGCATCGATGGGGTGGGCAATATCTTCGCCCGTCGCCCGGGGCGCAATCCGAACCTGCCACCGGTCATGACCGGCAGCCACATCGACACCCAACCCACCGGTGGCAAGTTCGACGGCTGCTTTGGCGTACTGTCCGGGCTGGAGGTGCTGCGCACCCTCAATGACCTGAACATCGAGACCGAAGCGCCGTTGGAGGTGGTGGTCTGGACCAACGAAGAAGGCTCGCGCTTCGCCCCGTGCATGATGGGCTCCGGGGTGTTCGCCGAGAAATTCACCCTCGAAGAAACCCTCGCCAAGACCGACGCCGAGGGCATCAGCGTGGGCCAGGCGCTCAATGCCATCGGCTATGCCGGCCCGCGCCCGGTCAGTGGGCATCCGGTGGGGGCGTATTTCGAGGCGCACATCGAACAGGGGCCGATCCTCGAAGATGAGGGCAAGACCATCGGCGTGGTGATGGGCGCCCTGGGGCAGAAGTGGTTCGACCTGACCTTGCGGGGTGTCGAGGCTCACGCTGGTCCGACCCCGATGCACCTGCGCAAGGATGCCCTGGTGGGCGCGTCGATCATCGTCGGCGCCGTCAACCGCGCCGCCCTCGGTCATCAGCCCCATGCCTGCGGCACGGTCGGTTGCCTGCAGGCCTATCCGGGCTCGCGCAACGTGATTCCCGGCGAGGTGCGCATGACCCTGGATTTCCGTCATCTGGAACCGGCGCGCCTGGACTCGATGATCGCCGAGGTCAAGCAAGTGATCGAAGACACCTGCCGGCAGCACGGCCTGACCTTCGATTTGAAACCCACCGCCGACTTCCCACCGCTGTATTTCGACCAGGGCTGCGTCGACGCCGTGCGCGGCGCCGCCCAAGGGCTGGGCCTGTCTCACCTGGACATCGTCAGTGGTGCCGGCCATGACGCGATCTTCCTCGCCGAACTGGGCCCGGCCGGGATGATCTTCGTGCCCTGCGAAGGCGGCATCAGCCACAACGAAATCGAAAACGCCGCCCCGGATGACCTCGCCGCCGGCTGCGCGGTGTTGCTGCGAGCGATGCTGGCGGCCTCCCAGGCGATTGCCGAGGGGCGCATGGCGGCGTGAAGGGTAGAAGATCGCAGCCTCGTTGCATTCGACAGCTCCTACACCGCTGTTACGGGGAACGTGTCATCACTGGGGGTGGTCGTAACTTCCATGCGCGCCTGAATCACATGGAGACCCAATGAATCAGCAAGTCCCGACCACCGATACCAACCGTCGTCAATTGCTGCAGATCATTGCCGGACTGTCCGACGGGGTGATGTTGATCGAGGTTGACCAGACCATTGCCTGGGCCAACGCAGCGGCCTTGACCATGCACGGGGTCCAGGACCTCTCTGAGCTGGGCACCACGGCCCGGCAATACGCCCGGCGGTTCAACTTGCGTTACCGCAACAACCATCCGTTGACGGAAGACAATTACCCCATCGCCCGGGTTGCCCGTGGCGATGAGTTCAGCGATGTGTTGGTGGAGGTCACGCCCAAGGCTGACCCGGATCGCACCTGGGTGCATCGGATCCGCAGCATGGTCCTGGCCGACCGCAACGGCGAGCCGGAGCTGCTCGTGTTGATCCTCAGCGATGCCACCGAATGGGCCAGCGCCGAGCAGCGCTTCGAGAAAACCTTTGGGGCCAACCCGGCGCCGGCGGTGATCTGTCGCCTCAGCGACCTGCGCTACATCAAGGTCAACCCGGGGTTCCTGGAGATGACCGGCTACAGCCGCGAGCAGGTGATCGGGCGTTCGGTGTATGAACTGGATGTGCTCGAAGCCGCCGAAAAACGCGACCTGGCCGTCGAGCGCCTGGGGCAGGGCGCGACGATTCCGCAAATGCAGGCCGAGTTGAAATTGCCCGATGGCACCACCAAGCAGGTGATCGTCGCCGGCCAGCCCCTGGACCTGCACGACGAAGACTGCATGCTGTTTTCCTTCATGGACATGGAGCCGCGCCGCAAGGCAGAAACGGCGCTGCGCCAGAGCGAGGAGCGTTTTGCCAAGTCGTTCCGCCTGTCGCCCGTGCCCACCCTGGTGTGCAGCGCCGAACAGCAATTGCTGGAAATCAACGAGGCGTTTCTCCAGACCACCGGTTACGCCAGCGAAGAGTTGCTGGGTAAAACCGTGGAGGAGATCGGTTTTCTCGACAAGGACGCCGGCGCCGCGCTGTTTGCCCGGCTGGAAAAGGCTGCCGCGGTCTCCAGTATCGACGTCAAGGTGCACAAGAAAGGCGGTGAACTCATCGATTGCGAGGTCGCCGCCGACACGGTGCTCATCCAGGACAAGCCCTGTTACCTGTTGGTGCTGATGAACATCACTGAACGCAAGCGCTCGGAACTGGAGCTGGTGGCGGCCATCGAGGAGGTGATGAAAGACGCGTCCTGGTTCAGCCGGACCCTGATTGAAAAACTGGCCAACGTGAAGAGCATCAATGCCCAGGTGCCCAGCGCATCATTTACCGAGCTGACGGCCCGGGAGCGTGATGTGCTGGGGCTGATTTGCGAGGGGCTGGCAGACAAGGAAATCGCCGCGCGGCTGAAGCTGGCGCCCAACACCGTGCGCAATCACGTGGCGACACTGTATTCGAAACTGGATGTCCACAGCCGCAGCGAGGCGATTGTCTGGGCGCGAGAGCGGGGTTTGTTCGCCAGCGAATGGCGAATGAAGGCACCATGATAGCCAGTGCAAATGCACCGGGTGTGCTGGTGCAAATTCGGGTTTTGCACGGGGGGACGGTTCCTTAGGCTATGGGTGTGCGACATCGTTTGTGATGTCGCGTCCCCCACGAAACACACAAGGAATACGCCACGATGTGCAGTGAACGAACCCGATACGAGCGTGACAGGATATCTATTCGGACCAGGAGGTCGGCGCTGTCCCCCGTTCATTTGTCCCCTCAGGGCTGAGGTGCATCCCATGACCCATCTGGCCCCCTTGCGTGCCCGCCTCGAAGAAAGCTTTACGCCGCTGGCCTGCGAATGCAGCCTCAATGGCGACGGCACCCTCACCGTGCGTCTGTATCACCGTGAAAGCGGCGAGGTGGACTTGGTAGTGAGCGGCATGAGTGTCGACAGCGTCCGCTCGGAAGAAAGTATCGCGAAGCTGATCGATGAGCTGCGCTATGAACTGCAAAACACCCCGCTGCATCGCAGTGAGTCCTGATAGATAAACCTCGAGCACGCCACGCCCTACGGCTGCAACAATGTCCCCCGGCAATCGAGCACCAACCGTGCGCCACCGTGTTCGCTGCTGCCCACCTCCAACGTAAACCCGTGCAGGTTGACGATCGCTGCGACGATCGACAGGCCCAGGCCGAATCCGCCGTGCTGGCTGCTGCCCTCGGCGCGGTAGAAACGGCGGAACACCGCCTTGCGCTCCGCCTCGGGAATGCCCGGGCCGGAGTCGAGCACTTCGATGCGCGTGCTGTCGCCCTGGTCGACCCCACGCAGGATCACGGTGCCCCCCGGCGGGGTGAACTTGATGGAGTTGCTCAGCAGGTTCGACACGGCCTCGAACAGCAAGGCCCGGTCGCCGTTGAGCAGGGGCAGGGCGTCGGGCGCCTCCAGGATGAAGGTCAGTTCGCCTTCCTCGGCCAGGGGCAGGTAAAAATCATGCAGCTCCTGCAATAACTGCAACGGATCGAGGCGTACGAAGCCCGAGCGCCGTTGCTGGTCTTCCAGTTCGGAAATCCGCAACAAACCACGAAACCGCGCCATCAGGGTGTCGGTCTCGGCGATCACCTGGTCCATCTGCAAGGCCTCGGGGGAACCGTCCGGCGCTTGCTGCTGGATGCGATAAAGTTGGGCACGCAGGCGCGTCAACGGGGTGCGCAGGTCGTGGGCAATGTTGTCGCACACGCCCTTGACCTCGTTCATCAAGCGCTCGATGCGCTCGAGCATGGCATTGACGATTGCCGCCAGCATGTCCAGTTCATCGCGCCGGCTCGATAGCGGCAGGCGATGGGTCAGGTCGCCGGCGACGATGGCTTCGGCGCTGGCCTGCAACTGGCGAATCCGGCGTAGCGGTCGGCGGCGCAGCAGGTGCCAGCCAGCGATGCCCGGCAGGATGGTCAGCGATACGCCCCAGAACAGCGCGTGCAAGATGATCCGTGTCACCGCGAACAGCGAGCCGTTGTCCCGGGCCAGGATCAGCCAGCGGCCGTCCTGGGTCCGGGTCGCCACCGCGTCGCAGCTGTCGGAAGGCACGCCCGGGTCATCGGAGTCGACGCAGCCGCCGAGCATGTGGATCTTGCCGTCAAGGGGCAGGTCGGTGGGCACCCGCAGGATCGGCCCGCTCAAATGGCGCAGTTGCGGATCGAACAGCCCGTAGGCGTCGACGCCGCGTTCGTCGAGCGTCAGGCTGGCCATGAGCGCATCTTCCAGTTGGTCGCCGTGGATCCGGGCGAACAGATGCTGGCGCTGCATCAGGGAGTGTTTGGCCAGGCTGTCGAGGTAGCCAAACACTTCGTAATACATCACCCCCATCAGGATCGCGCTCCAGATCACGAACAGCGAACTGTACAGCGCCAGCAGGCGGCTGCTGGAGGAACGCCAGCCCTTAGCGGGGTTCAGCAATGACATAGCCGGAACCCCGTACCGTGCGAATCAGCGGTTCCAGGCCCGGCGGGTCGATTTTCTTGCGCAGGCGGCCAATGTGGACGTCGATCAGGTTGGTGCCGGGGTCGAAGTGATAGCCCCAGACTTCCTCGAAAATCATCATGCGCGAGAGGATTTGCCCGCTGTTGCGCATCAGGAATTCCAGCAGCTTGTATTCGGTGGGCAACAGGCTCAGCAGTTGCCCGTTGCGGCTGGCTTCGCGGCTGATCAGGTTCAGTTCCAGGTCGGCCACCCGCAGCGCGGTCTCCGGCTCGCGGGTGCCATTGTTGCGCCGCAGCAGCACTTCGACCCGGGCGGCCATTTCGTCGGTGGCGAACGGCTTGGTCAGGTAATCGTCGCCGCCGGCCCGCAGGCCACGCACGCGTTCATCCACATCGGAAAGGGCGCTGATCATCAGGATCGGTGTGGCCACGCCCATGGTGCGCAGCGTGGTGACGATCACCAGGCCGTCGAGCTCAGGCAGCATGCGGTCCAGTGTGATCAAGTCGTAGTCGCCGCTGACCGCCCGTTCCAGGCCTTCGCGGCCGTTATCGACCCAATCGACGTCCAGGCCGTTGCGGGTCAGCTCGGCAACGATTTCACGGGCGGTCACGGCGTCGTCTTCGATGGTCAGGATGCGGTTCATGGGCGGTACCGTGTGGGGAAGTTGGAGCGATTGCACAGCATTCTGCCAAAAATTACCTGTCGGCTTTCTGAAAAAAAGTTCATGGACCGGCACGCCGATTCGCTGGCCTGGATCAACACTTGGTCACAAATTATCCCTAACATGAATTTCGCGCGCACTATCATGTTGCGTCTGTTGCCCCGCTTCGGTGCGCTGTTGCCGGGTACCGACGCGAACCGGTGGATGTGTGCCGCAAGGAGCCGAAACTTCACTGAACCTTCAAGGAAGAGCAGCATGATGCAACCTCAAGACGTTCTACGCCGAACATTCGATATCCAGCCGTTGACCCGTGCCGATATGACGGTGCGCCTGGACGGGCAAGCCGTCAACGCCGCCCACGGGGAAACCGTCCTCACCGTCATCCAGTCCCTGGGGCAACGCCAGGTCGCCCGCAACGACCACGACCAGATCAGTGGCGCCTACTGCGGCATGGGCGTGTGCCAGTGCTGCCTGGTCAAGATCGACGGCCGCCACAAGCGCCGCGCCTGCCAGACCCTGGTGCGCCCTGGCATGCAGATCGAAACCCGGGCCAACCGCATGACCGAAACGGAGGCGCCATGAGCCTCGATCCGGTGATTGTCGGCGGTGGGCCGGCGGGCATGGCTGCGGCCATCGAGCTGGCCACCCACGGGGTGCGTTGCACCTTGCTCGAAGAGGCGCCGCGCCTCGGCGGCGTCGTGTACCGCGGGCCGCTGCGCGATGGCGTCAGCCTGGATTACCTGGGGCCGCGCTACAGCGAAGCCCTGGAAAAACTCCACGGAGAATACCAGCGCCATGCCGGGTTGATCGAGGTGCGATTGGGCAACCGTGTCATCGGTGCCGAAGGCTTCCGGGCGTTGATGCTGCTGGATGCCGACGAGCGCCTGGGCGAGGTCGCCTATTCCCATCTGGTCCTGGCGGCCGGTTGTCACGAACGCAGCGTGCCGTTTCCTGGCTGGACGCTGCCGGGGGTGATGATGCTCGGGGGCCTGCAATTGCAGATCAAGAGCGGCGTGGTCCGGCCGCCGAGCCCGGTGGTGATCGCCGGCACGGGGCCGTTGCTGCCACTGGTGGCCTGCCAGCTGCACGCTTCAGGCGTGGCGGTGGCGGGTGTCTTCGAAGCCTGTGGGTTCGGCCGGATCGCCAAGGAAAGCCTGGCGTTGCTGAACAAGCCGCAGTTGTTCCTCGACGGCCTGAGCATGCTGGCCTACCTCAAGCTCAATCGCATTCCCGTGCGCTATGGCTGGGGCGTGGTGCAGGCTGACGGCGAGGGTGAGTTGAGCCACGTCACCGTCGCGCCGTACTCCACGACCTGGGAGCCGGACCTCAAACGCGCCGAACAGGTGCCGGCCCAGACCCTGGCAGTGGGCTACGGGTTTATCCCGCGGACTCAATTGAGCCAGCAGATGGGCCTGGAGCACGGTTTCAGCGACGACGGCTATTTGCGGGCCGTGTCCGATGCCTGGCAACAAAGCAGCGAAGCGCACATTCACCTGGCCGGCGACATGGGCGGGATCCGTGGCGGTGAAGCGGCCATGCTCAGCGGGCGCATCGCGGCGTTGTCGATCCTCATGCAACGCAACGTACTGGATCCGTCCACGGCCCTGGCCCACCGGGAGCGTTATCAAGCGCAACTGGCGCGGATCATTCGCTTTCGCGCCGCCGTGGATCGCTACACCCAGCGTGGTGCCGGGCAAACCGCGTTGCCTGCCGCCGACACGGTGATCTGCCGCTGCGAGCACGCCACCCGCGCCGACATCGACCGGGCGCTGGAGCAAGGCGTGCAAGACATGGCCAGCCTGAAGATGCGCACCCGCGTGAGCATGGGCGATTGCCAGGGGCGGATGTGCGTCGGCTACTGCAGCGACCGCTTGCGCGAAGCCACCGGGCGCGCCGACGTGGGTTGGCTGCGGCCGCGTTTCCCCATCGATCCGATTCCCTTTTCAGCGTTCCAGAATGCCGGCACGGAGGCGGTTTCCCATGATTAAGGACTACGACGTGGTCATCGCCGGGGGCGGTGTGATCGGGGCCTCGTGTGCCTATCAACTGTCCAAGCGCAAACACCTGAAGATCGCCCTGATCGACGCCAAGCGCCCCGGCAACGCGACCCGCGCCTCGGCGGGTGGGCTGTGGGCCATCGGTGAGTCGGTGGGCCTGGGTTGCGGGGTGATCTTCTTTCGCATGATGTCGGCCAACCGCAAGCGCCAGACCCAGGGCGCCGCCGTGGCGGTGGATGCCAGCACGCCGCACATCCTGCCGCAGTCGTTCTTCGAGTTCGCCTTGCAGTCCAATGCGATGTACCCGCAGTTGCACCGCGAATTGATCGACCGCCATGGTATGGATTTCAAGTTCGAGGAGACCGGGCTCAAGTTCGTGATCTACGACGACGAAGACCGTTTGTACGCCGAGCACATCGTCGCCTGCATTCCCCACCTGGCAGACCAGGTACGCTGGCTCGACCAGGCGGCCTTGCGCGAGGCAGAGCCGAATGTGAGCCATGAGGCCCAGGGCGCCCTGGAGTTTCTCTGCGATCACCAGCTCAGCCCGTTCCGCCTGGCCGACGCCTACACTGAAGGCGCCCGGCAGAACGGTGTCGACCTGTTCTTCAACACCAACGTGACCGAGGTGTTGCGCAGCGGCACGCGGGTGACCGGGGTGCAAACCGCCGAGGCGGGGACCTTCCACTGCCGGACCCTGATCAACGCGGCCGGCGCCTGGGCGGCGGACCTGAGCGAGCAGGCCACCGGCGTGCGGATTCCGGTCAAGCCGGTCAAGGGCCAGATCCTGCTGACCGAGCGCATGCCGAAAATCCTCAACGGCTGCCTGACCACCAGCGACTGCTATGTGGCGCAGAAAGACAACGGTGAAATCCTCATCGGCAGCACCACCGAAGACAAAGGTTTCGACGTGACCACGACTTATCCGGAGATCGAAGGGCTGGTGCAAGGTGCGGTGCGCTGCATTCCGCAGTTGGTCGACATCAACCTGAAACGAACCTGGGCCGGCCTGCGCCCGGGATCGCCTGATGAACTGCCGATCCTGGGACCGATGCGCGGGGTGGAAGGCTATCTCAACGCGTGCGGGCATTTCCGCACCGGTATCCTGACCTCGGCCATCACCGGCGTGTTGCTGGACAAACTGGTGAACAACGAGCCCTTGCCGCTGGACATCACGCCATTCCTGGCGGACCGCTTCGAGGTGGCGCCGGTGGTAGAGCCCAAGGAAATGGAGCTGGCCTGAGCAAATCCTGCGTGGGGGCTGTGCTGAATACATATCCCGCAGTCACCCCGAAACAAACTGTGGGAGTTGTGGTGAGTGCCTATCCAGCAGGCATCCGGGAACAAACTGTGGGAGCGAGCTTGCT
>NZ_JACNDD010000133.1:0-18526 GCF_017351395.1 Pseudomonas sp. FW305-28 | reverse complement strand
GTATTTAAATTTCAATTCTTATACCCTTAAAGTCATCCCCCTGCGTACCTGCCGACCAATCGGCACGCCGCACGACATAAACCAACACGGTAACCCCGTGAGTTTTGATCGATTGCGCGCCCATTGAAGCGCGCCGTGCGTGGGAGTGATGTATGCCAGCCGTCTCTTTTTCTCCAGATTCAAATGCCGCGCCCATCGCGCCGCAGTCGTTCGCAATCTTCCCGTTTCGCGATGCCGTCGGCGCCGAGATCGTTGGGCTGGACCTGTCCCGGCCCATCAACGACCAGGATTTCGCCCGCATCCATCGCGCGCACCTGGACTATCACGTCGTGGTGTTCCGCGACCAGCGCATCACCCCCGAACAGCACATCGCCTTCAGCCGCCGTTTTGGCGTGCTGCAAATCCATGTGCTCAAGCAGTTCCTGCTGACCGGGCATCCGGAAATCCTCATCGTGTCCAACATCATCGAAAACGGCCAATCCATCGGCCTGGGCGATGCAGGCAAGTTCTGGCATTCGGACCTTTCCTATAAGGAACTGCCCAGCCTCGGCTCGATGCTCCACGCCCAGGAGCTGCCGAGCGAAGGCGGCGACACGCTGTTCGCCGACATGCACAAGGCCTGGGACGGTTTGCCCGAAACGCTGCGTAAAGCGATCGAGGGCCGTTCGGCGGCGCATTCCTACACCGCGCGTTACAGCGAAACCAAATTCGAAGGCAACTGGCGCCCGACGTTGACGCCGGAGCAACTGGCCCAGGTGGCCGAGGTCGTGCACCCCATCGTCCGCACTCACCCGGAAACCGGGCGCAAGGCGTTGTTCGTCAGCGAGGGGTTCACCACCCGCATCGTCGGCCTGCCAGAGGATGAAAGCAAAGCCATCCTGACGGAGCTGTATGCCCACAGCGTGTTGCCTCAAAACATCTATCGCCATCAATGGCAGCCCCATGACTTGGTGTTCTGGGACAACCGCTCGCTGATCCACCTGGCTGCCGGTTGCCCGAGCCATCTGCGCCGCAAGCTGTATCGCACCACCATCCAGGGCGACGCCCCTTTCTGATCGGCTGCGCCTCGCGCAAAGAGCCCGGAGAATCACCATGTCCAAACGCATTGCTTTTGCACCGCTGGCCGCCGCCATCGGCCTGGGCTTCAGTTTGCTGGCCGGCAGCCTGGTCGCGCCGGCCAGCGCCCACGCCGAAGGCGAGATTCGGATCGCCGAGCAGTTCGGCATCGTTTACCTGTTGCTGAACGTGGTCCGCGACCAGCAATTGATCGAGAAGCACGGCAAGGAAGAGGGCATCGACATCAAGGTCGATTGGACCCAACTGTCCGGCGGGGCGGCGGTCAACGATGCATTGCTGTCGGGTTCCATCGACATTGCCGGAGCCGGCGTCGGGCCGTTGTTGACCGTCTGGGACCGTACCCGTGGCAAGCAGAACGTCAAGGCCGTGGCCTCGTTGGGCAACTTTCCCTATTACTTGTTGAGCAATAACCCCAACGTCAAGACCATTGCCGACTTCACCGAGAAGGACCGCATCGCGGTGCCCGCGGTGGGTGTTTCGGTGCAGTCGCGTTTCCTGCAATACGCCGCCGCCAAGCAGTGGGGCGACAAGGACTTCAATCGCCTCGACAAGTACACCTTGGCTGTCCCGCACCCGGACGCCACGGCGGCGTTGATTGCCGGCGGCACCGAGTTGACCGGGCATTTTTCCAACCCGCCGTTCCAGGACCAGGCCCTGCAAAACCCCAACGTCCATGTGGTGCTCAACTCCTATGACGTGCTCGGGCCAAACTCGCCCACGGTGCTGTTCGCCACCGAGAAATTCCGCGATGAGAATCCGAAGACCTACAAGGCGTTCGTCGAGGCGCTGACCGAAGCGGCCGAGTTCGCCCAGAAGGACAAAGGTGCGGCGGCGGACACCTACCTGCGGGTGACCAAGGCCAAGATCGACCGGGCGACCTTGTTGAAAATCATCGACAACCCGCAGATCGAATTCACCGTCACCCCGAAAAACACCTACCCGCTGGCGGAATTCCTCTACCGCGTCGGCGCCATCAAGAACAAGCCGGCGTCGTGGGAAGATTATTTCTTCCAGGACGCCAAACCGTTGCAGGGGAGCTGATTGTCATGAACGCGCTTTTGCAAGGCCACGCGGCCAGCAACCCCACCCGCACCGACACGGCATTGTTGTCGGTGGATAACGTCAGCTTGGAATACCGCACCCCGCAGCGGGTGGTGCGGGCCACCCACCAAGTGAGTTTCGAAGTCGACCCTGCGGACCGTTTTGTTTTGCTTGGCCCGTCCGGGTGCGGCAAGTCCACCTTGCTCAAGGCCATTGGTGGCTTCATCACGCCGTGCGAAGGCGAGATTCGCTTGCAAGGCCAAACCGTCAACGCGCCGGGACCGGACCGGATCGTGGTGTTCCAGGAGTTCGACCAACTGCCACCGTGGAAAACCGTCAAGCAGAACGTGATGTTCGCGCTGCTGGCGTCCGGCACCCTCAAGCGTCGCGAGGCCGAGGAGCGGGCGCTGCATTACCTCGACAAAGTGGGCCTGGCGGCGTTTGCCGATGCCTACCCTCACACGTTGTCCGGGGGCATGAAAGCTCGCGTCGCGATTGCCCGGGCGCTGGCGATGCAGCCGAAAATCCTCTTGATGGACGAGCCTTTCGCCGCCCTCGATGCCCTGACCCGACGCAAGATGCAGGAAGAACTGCTGCTGCTCTGGGAAGAGGTGCGTTTCACCCTGCTGTTCGTCACCCACTCCATCGAAGAAGCATTGGTGGTGGGCAATCGCATCCTGCTGTTATCGCCACATCCAGGAAGGGTCCGGGCGGAAATCCACAGCCATCAATACGATCTGCACAGCCTCGGCGGCGTGGGGTTCCAGCACACGGCCCGGCGGATTCATGGATTGCTGTTCAATGAAGGTCAGCCGCCTGAAACCGAGCATGAGCTGGATTTCACCGACATCCGTATTGCGTATTAAGGGGACCTTTCATGAGTCAGTTATCGCCTGCGCGCGAAGAATACGAAGTCGATCTGCAACCTTTGACCCACGTGCCCTTGGAGCGCGAGTTGCCCTTGGGCCAGCGCCTCTGGCAACAGGGTTGGCTGCGCAAAAGTTTGATCCTGTTATTGCTGGCGGTGGTGTGGGAGGGCGTGGCGCGTTACCAGAACAACGACCTGCTGCTGCCGAGCTTCTTGCAGACCGCCAGCGCGTTGTACGACGGTTTGCTCAGCGGCGAGCTGTTGGGCAAGGTGTGGATTTCCCTGGTGGTGCTGCTCAAGGGCTATCTACTGGGCATCATCCTGGCGTTTGGCTTGACCACCTTGGCGGTGTCGACGCAGTTGGGCCGCGACCTGCTCAGCACGTTGACGTCGATGTTCAATCCGCTGCCGGCCATCGCCCTGTTGCCGTTGGCGCTGCTGTGGTTCGGCCTGGGGCAGAACAGCCTGATTTTTGTGCTGGTGCATTCGGTGTTGTGGGCGCTGGCGTTGAACATGTATTCGGGGTTTCTCGGTGTGTCGGAAACGCTGCGCATGGCCGGGCGCAACTATGGGCTGCGGGGCCTGCGTTTTGTGCTGTTCATCCTGATCCCGGCGGCGCTGCCGTCGATTCTCGCCGGGCTGAAGATCGGCTGGGCCTTCGCCTGGCGCACCCTGATCGCCGCCGAACTGGTGTTCGGCGCCACCAGCGGCAAGGGCGGCCTGGGCTGGTACATCTTCCAGAACCGCAACGAGCTGTACACCGACAAGGTGTTTGCCGGGTTGGCGGTGGTGATTTTGATCGGGTTGCTGGTGGAGAACCTGGTGTTCGACAGCCTGGAGCGGGTGACGGTGAAGCGTTGGGGGATGCAGCGCTGATCGGTGGAGTGAATGAACCCTGTGGCGAGGGAGCTTGCTCCCGCTGGCCTGCGAAGCAGGCCCCTGGGTTTCTTCAGCCTGACCGCGTTGTCTGGTTTTGCGACTGCTGCGCAGTCGAGCGGGAGCAAGCTCCCTCGCCACGGATTCTGGGTTGTCTGGGCTGGCGTCATCGCGAGCAAGCTCGCTCCCACACTGGATTTGTGTAGAACCGAAAAATTGAGGTCAACACTGTTTAACTGTGGGAGCGAGCTTGCTCGCGATGGCGGTTTTCAATCCACCACAGGAATGTCAGCCCGAAGCCTGGACCTCAAGCCGATCCATCGCCCGCTCCACCAATAAATGCACGCCATCAGCCATGCGGCTGATCGCCAGGATGACACTGCGACGACTGCCTTCAACGTCATCCGCCAGGTCGGCGGCGATGGCGCTGATGGACAGCAGGTCTTCGGAGGCATTGGCCAGCAGGGTTTCGGTGTCGATGTCCGGGGCGACCATGAAGAGGTGGGCGGATTGGGTTTTGCCAGAGGCTTCATCGGTCGGTTTGGGATTGAGGTAGTAGTCGAGGGCGCGTTGGGCGGCTTCGTCGAGCTTTTTGGACTCTGGGGTCTCAGCGCGGGTGTCAGGTGAGACGGGGGGAGGGTTAGGTGTAGGTTTGAACATGGTAGGTTTCCATTGGAGAACCACTTTGAATCGCTTGCACGCGATGGAAGGTGGCAGCTGTGAGCGAGTGTGCAAGACCGGGTAACCATACCAAAACCCCGGCAGACCTTGAGAGTCTCCCGAACACAGCCGCCATAAAACGCGGGCACGAATGCACCATAAATGGCCGGAGGCATTATGATTCGGTTGTTGTACCCGGACTTGCACGTCCGTGTCACCGTTTTTTCAGTGACAAACTCAGACTAGCGGCGGGCCCGAAGCCGGACAAGTTCACCAATATCGCTACAACTTGAAGGAAATCTCCTAGGACCCAACTGTACGAGTGCACCCAATCCAAATAGCCAGATAAAGCCTCCTCCTTTTCCATTAGACTTGCGACCCTCCAGCAAGCCTTCAGGACACGGAATGCCAGTCCCTCAAAGCCCCCTTCGCAAAGCCCTGGTCGCTTGGCTTTATGCTGCCGCCCTGATGCATCTGCTTGCCGGCATCACCCTGAGCTGGGCAGGCCATTCGGGCTTGCTCGATGGCTATCTGCAGAGCATCGAACAGGCCTTCTGGGGCGCCGCCGCAGTGCCCGCGACGGCCCGCGCACAGCAGGTATGGTGGCTGGCCTTGTTCGGCGCCACGTTGCAAAGCTACGCGCTGTACATGCTCGCCCTCGTGCACATCGGCAATCGACTGAAAAGCGCCATGCCTTGGGCCTGGATAATCGCCGGCATCCTGCTCTGGGCGCCCCAGGACATGTTGATTTCCGCCCAGGCGCGGGTCTGGTCGCACTTGTGGCTCGACGGTTTCGCGCTGCTGCTGTTACTGCCGCCGCTGTTCTGGCTCTATCGCCACGACCGCCGCACCTCCCTGACTGACCACGCGCCGAGTGATGCAAACCATGCCTGACTTTTCCCTGCTGGACTGGGCCATCACGCTGTTGATCGCCCAGGCGATCCTGGGCGCGCTGGATACCCTGTATCACCACGAACTCACCGTCGCCTTGCCCTATCGCCACAGTGCTCGCCTGGAGCTTTCCATCCATGCCCTGCGTTCGTGTTTCTACGGGATTCTGTTCCTGGGCATGGCGCACCTGGCCTTCCAAGGGACGTGGGCGATTGTCATTGGCTTGCTGTTCGCGCTGGAGATCGGCCTGACGCTCTGGGATTTCGTGGTCGAGGACCGGACCCGCAAGTTGCCCGCCATCGAGCGCATCATGCACACGGTGTTGGCGGTCAACGGCGGGGCGTTTTTCGCGCTGTACGGTGTGCAACTGGCGCAGTGGGCGAGTTTGCCGACCGGCCTGGTTGCGATCGATTTCGGCTGGCGCGGTTGGCTGCTGACCTTGTTCGCCATCGGCGTCACGGCCTCGGGGATTCGTGATGGGTTAGCGGCATTGCGCATGCAGCGTCAAGGCCGACCGGCCAATCCATTCGCGGGCGGTGCCTATAAGCGCGTGCTGGTGACGGGAGGCACCGGGTTTATCGGCGAGGCCCTGGTCAACCAATTGCTCGACGCCGGGCACACGGTCAGCGTGTTGGCCCGCGATTCCTTGAAAGCGGCCTATCTGTTCGACGGCCGTGCCCGGTGCCTGCGTGCGTTGGGCAAGCTGGGCCATGACGAAACCTTCGACGTTGTGATCAACCTGGCGGGTGCGCCGGTGGCCGGGCCGCGCTGGAGCCCCAAGCGCCAGGCGCAACTCATCGCCAGCCGGGTCAATACCACCCATGCGCTGATGACGTGGTTGAAGAACGCCCGGCATAAGCCCGTGTTGTGGATTCAGGCCTCGGCCATCGGTTTCTACGGCGTGCGTGATGCCAGCGAGAGCCTCGATGAAAGCGCCACCCGGGGCGAGGGCTTCATGGCTGAACTCTGTGTGCGTTGGGAGGCTTCAGCGCTGCCCGCCACCGAACTGGGCGTGCGCCAGGTGGTGATGCGCCTGGGCGTGGTGTTCGGCCCCGGCGGTGCGCTGTTGCCGTTGCTGATTCCGTTTCGCCTGGGGTTCGGCGGGCGGATGGGCGATGGTCGGCAAATCATGAGTTGGGTGCACCGCGACGATGTCATCCAAGTGATCGCCCGTGCGTTCGATGACGAAAGCCTGAGCGGCACCTACAACCTGGTGGCGCCGGAAACCGTCAGTCAGGCGCTGTTCGCCGAGCGCGTGGGCAAGGTGCTCAAGCGTCCGGTGTGGTTCCACATCCCAGCCGCGCCGGTGCGTGCCCTGGCGGGTGAGATGGCCCAGTTGTTTTTCGACGGCCAGCGCGTGGTGCCCAATCGTCTCGTCGAGGCCGGTTATACCTTCCGTTACCCGACCCTCGACGCTGCCCTGCGCGACCTGACCTGAGGACCGTCCATGAGCAAGCCCCGGATGTACCTGCTGGCCGGCAACGGTAGCGCCGCCGATTGGTGGGACGACGCGTTGCCGCATTTTCAACACCACGACGTGGTGCCGCTGGAATTGCCCGGCTTCGGCAACAACCCTCAAGCCCCTTGCGAAGACCTGGCGGCCTACGCCCAGGCGTTGCTGGCGGCGACGGTCAAGGGCAGCGCGATCATGGCGGTGGGGGTGAGTGCGTTGCTGGTGCTGCATGCGCTGCAACGTCAGCCGGGACACTTTTGCCGCAGCGTGTTGCTGGCGCCGGTGGGCGCGTTTTTGTGGCAGCGACGATTGCCGGCGTTGATGTCGCCGTTGCCGATTCGCAAGACCATTCACTGGTTGCTCTCGAATAAGCCGACGCTGTTTGCCCACAAATTCTCCCGCCAGACCTGGACGTCCGCGCAATACCAACGCATGGGCGCCGGGTATGCTCGCTGCCGCGCCTTTGTGCCGCTCTGGGATCAACTGCGTGCGGACACCGCGTTGCCACTGCTGGAATGGATCACCGACCCGGTCGAACTGGTCTGGGGTGATCAGGACAAGGTGCTGGGCGTCGCCCAAGCGGCGGCCTGGTCCGCCATTCTGGCCCGTGCCGATCTGACCATCAGCCTGAAACCCGGCTGGGGTCACTACCCGTGGATCGACTCCCCGGCCGAGTTCGCCGCATGGCTGGAGTCCGGCGAGCGTGGGTTCGTTGCGCACACCAAGGGTGGGCGCTTGTGCCTGGCGGAGCTGGCCGGGCAAGCGGTGCCTGCGGCGCTGTCGCTCAACGACTGTCATGATCCGCGCTTACCAGGTTTTTTGAAGAGCCAGCCGGAAGCTATCTGGGCCGTGCGTTCCTCCAGTTATGGCGAAGATCAGGCCGACGCGGCGAATGCCGGCCTGAGCACCACGTTCCTGCGTGAACCGACGCACAACGTGCCAGTGCGCATTGCCGAGTTGACGGCGGCGGGTGTCGAGGAAGTGGTGGTCCAGCGCTTCATCACGCCGCGGTTGTCGGGGATCGCCTTCGTGCGCCACCTATCCGTCGAGCTGGAGTGGGTCGAAGGTCACCTGGAGTCGTTGGCCGATGGTCAGGTGAGCCCCGAACGCGCGATCCTTTCCCGCCTCGGCGAGTCATGGAACAGCGGCACATTCAAGCCCGCCCATGGCCTGACCGAAGACGTGCTGTGGCGTTTCCTGCAAGGCGTGCTGCGGGTCTTCCACTACGTGCCCGGCGACGTCGAATGGGCCTGGGACGGTACCCAGCTGTGGCTGCTGCAATACCGGCCGATCAGCGACTACGGCTGGCGCCGCCACCTGACCGCTGCCAACATCGCCGAGATCCTGCCGCCGCAATCCAGCGTGTTGGTGGAGTACGCCCAGCGCCGCGCGGCGGCGAGCATTCCGGCGATCATGGCGCGCTGGGACTCACGGGTGTTGCAGGATAACGAGCCGTTCACGGCGGTGTTTGGCGGTGCGTCGTACATCAACAATGATTTGTTTCTCGCCCGACTGGCTGACTGGGGCATCAGCGCCAGCAGCTACGCGGGCGAGGTCGGCGGCGCGACGCCGCACCTGCCTTGGCGGCCACTGCGCCTGTTGCGCTCGCTGCCGTTGTTCCTGCGCATGCAACGCATCGCCCGTGGGCATTTGCTGACGTTGGAAAACGGCTTGCGACGTTTTGACCGAGAGCTGCACGAACTGACCACACAAGGCGTCGACGGCCAGCAATTGGCCGACTGGTTCACCCGCTTCTATGTGTTTGTGGTGCAGGGCAACCTGTGCATCGCCAGCGCCTTGGCCAGCAGTGGCGGCGACCTGTTGGGGCGACCGCCGACCGCCTATGACGACCTTGAACACAGCCCCCATCGCCTGCCCTGGGAGACCGACCCGGCGACGCCACGCCCAGCACCAACCGAGTTGCCTTTGCAGGCCTTCCCAGAATGGCCCCTGGCGATTCGTGTTGCCCATTCGACCGGCTTGCCGGGCTTGCGTGGTTACTACCTGCAAGTGCGCGAATGGTATCGCGACAACCTGATGCGGATGTTCTTCCGCCTGCACCACGCCATGCCGACGGCTGACCGAGGGCATTGGTTCGCGCCGCACCCGGACATCCGCACCCGCGATGGCAGCTTCTGGCAGGACGGTCGTGAAGGCACCGAGCAGGCCAGCGGCTTCATGATTTATCCGGGGCAGGCCCAGGGGATTCTGGGCGAGGACATTTTGTTGGAAGACACCCTGGACCCTGGTCGCCATGCACACTATCAAAGCGCCCGGGCCGTGATTGCGCGAATGGGTGGGCGTTTGTCCCACGGCTCGACGCTGCTGCGTGAGCTGCGCAAACCCTCGGCGGTGCTGCCGCAGGTGGATGTGACGTGGCTGGGGCGTGAGGTGGTGTATCGGGATGGTGAGTTGACGTTGGTTGCTACCAATAGTCCGGCTTGATGGCGGGGGCTTTGTGCGTGGGCACTCGGTTGGGGAACTGGTGGGATTGGAGTTCGTCGCAAGTGACAACGCGGCGTATCCAGTGGGCGTGCTGCTTTAACGAACCTGGAGATGGACGATTCAGCTCAGCTCGATGAGGAAGAATAACGCCAACGGTTGTTTCAGGAAAATCCTCCCGCAACGCTCTCAAAGCGGGAGTCATATCGGTGTCGCTGGATACAAGTACCAATTGCTCCACCCGTTCATGATTCTTCAGCGTCGTTTGCTTTGCAGCGGCTCGGTACATGCTGATTGCTATGTGAACGTCCGTTTCTTTTTCCTCCAGCTTCCAGATGTCGACTTTGTCCTCTCGAGAGGCTTTTGTCTTTCTGTCAACGAAACGAGGGGCTTTGGCAGGTTCAAGTTGATGATGACCATAATGGACACGGATATGGGTGGTCTTCAGGGCGCGGATATAAGAATCTTGCGCTTCTTTTGATACTCGGCCACGGGTGGCCAGTGACGGTTTGACCGAGGAGGTGAAGTAATCAACTGAGGCAGTTGTGCTGTGCGGGTTTTCGATATGCGCGATGTGTGACAACAGACTTCGCAAATCCAGCCATTTGTAAGGTGTGTCTGCGAGCAGTCCATAGAACAGGTTATAGCCGTCAACAAAAAATGCGGTGCGCACAAACTCGATCCCCAGAAACGAAAAAACCGGCCTAAGCCGGTTTTTTCACCCCAACAGCCAGAGAACTGAATCTCTGCGTACGGGGTTGAGTAGGGCCATCCTAAGTTGAGCGTGTCATAACGTCAACCGTTGGCTGGATTCTCTCTCGTCACCGGCGCAACAGTGTTGAGCGTATGCATGGTGGAAGGTCAAATCCATTCTTTGCTTGATCTGTCAGCGTTTGTTACGAAATAGAGCCTCTCTTAGAGCAACGGTAGAAATCCATCACCGAAAACCATTTTCCAACGAATGGAAATTCTCAATACTTTGTAGGATTTGATGTCCGTACATATCAGGAAAAAACTGAGCGTTTTTTTGTCCCCTCTTCGACCTTTTTGAAACAAGAGTTTTCTCACTCCTGACCGCTACTCCCTTGACGCCCCCCACCGCTGTCGTAGACTCCGCCCATCCGTCAGGGAGTAACGGCATGGGACGTTTGAGTAGTTGGGTTGTGGGATTGAGCTTTGTAACGTGCGGCGTGCAGGCGCAAACGCCTGTCGCGGACGATCCTCTGCTGGAAAGCGGTGTCACGGCCAGTGCGCCGAGTGGCAATGAGGCGCGTGGGGTGCTTCGGGCGCGGGACCAGGCGGTGCTGGCCAGCGAGTTGGCCGGACGCATCGTCGAGTTGCCGTTTAGCGAGGGTGAGTCGTTCAAGAAGGGCGATACCCTGGCGCGGTTCGATTGCTCGGCCTATCAGGCCCAGCTCAACGCGGCCCAGGCGGCAAGCCGGGGGGCCAGTGAAGAGCTGGCGCATAACCGGCAACTGGCGGCCCTGAAGTCGGTCGGACGTTTTGAAGTGTCACGGGCCGAAGCCCGGCTCAATGAAACCCAGGCTCAATCCCAGGTGTACCAGGTTCAGGTCAAGCGTTGCAGCGTGATCGCGCCCTTCGACGGGCAAGTGGTGGCGCGCAAGGTCCAGCGCTATGAAAGCGTGGCGGCCGGCGCGCCGTTGCTCGATGTGGTCGACAACCGCACCCTGGAGATTCACCTGTTGGTGCCTTCACGCTGGATGGACCGGCTCAAGCCTGGCCAGCCCTTTACCTTCGTCCCCGATGAAACCGGCAAGCCGTTGCAAGCGACGGTCAAGCGCCTGGGCGCGCGCATCGACGAGGGCAGCCAGACCCTGTTGCTGGTGGCGAGCGTGCCGGATGCCAGCGGCCTGCTGTCCGGCATGAGCGGCACGGCGCGTTTCGCGGAGCCCAAGTGAACGCGCCGGTATCGGGCAGCGCCGAGCAGGTGTTTGCCCGCTTCCTTGACCTTGAACGCCAGACCCGGGCCGCACGAACGCCGGCACAATTGAGCTACAGCCTGGTCAATGACGGCCAGGCCCTGTTCGGCTTTCGTCATGCCGCGTTGTTGATCGCCGGCAAGGTCCAGGCGGTGACCGGCGTCAGTACCGTGGAGCCGAATGCGCCATTCGTGGCATTTGTCGAGCAGGCGGTGGCGCAGCTATTCAAACAGGGCCTGTTGAATCAGGCTCGGGTGATCGCCGCCGATGGGGTGAGTGAATCCGTCCGTGCGGACTGGCAAAGCCTGTCCGCCGGCCAAGTGTTCTGGCTGCCGTTGATCGATCATCAGGGCCAGGTATTCGGCGGTTTGTGGCTGGCCCGGGACTTGCCCTGGACCCCTCCCGAACAAGTGCTGCTGTCGCAACTGGGGGACACCTACAGCCATGCGTGGCTGGCGCTGCAACCGCGCAAACCTTGGCGCCTGCGTTGGACGCGCAAGCGCCAGGTCGCCCTGGTGGCGGTGTTGCTGCTGGGCTTGCTGATCCCGGTGCGCCAGTCCGTGTTGGCCCCGGCCGAAGTGGTGCCGCTGGGCGGGCAGGTAGTGGCGGCGCCGTTGGATGGGGTGATCGCCGAGTTCCTGGTCAAGCCCAACCAGACCGTCAAGAACGGCGACCTGTTGCTGCGTTTCGAAAGCACCAGCCTCAAGGCCCAGGCCGATGTGGCCGAGCGTGCGTTGGGCGTGGCCGAGGCCGAACTCAAGGCCAATTCCCAGCGCTCGTTTGCCGACGCCGAATCCAGTTCGAAGATTGACTTGCTGGCCGCCCGCGTCGAACAGAAACGCGCCGAGCGCAACTACGCGCTTGAATTGCTCAAGCGCAGCGAAGTACGCGCCGAGCGCGACGGCATTGCGGTGTTCGCCGACGCCGAGCGCTGGCTCGGCAAGCCCGTGCAGACTGGCGAGCGACTGATGGAAATCGCCGACCCGAACCAGGCCGAGCTGCGTATTGAATTGGCGGTGGGCGACGCGATAGCCCTGGAGCCTGGTGCGCAAGTGGCGTTGTTCCTCGACAGCGACCCATTGCAGCGGCACCTGGCCTGGCTCGAGCGCTCGGCCTATGAAGCGCAACCTACCGCCGCCGGGCAGTTGGCGTACCGGTTGGACGCGCGTTTCGATGCCACGGCGCCTCGCATCGGCCTGCGGGGCACGGCGAAGGTCTTTGGCGACCGCGCGCCGCTGGCGTTGTACCTGTTGCGTCGGCCACTGGCCGGCCTGCGCCAGAGCGTAGGCCTGTAGCATGGACTTGCCGAGCCTGCGGCCGGACCTGCAATTGTCCCCGGCGGCGCCGGACCCGGACGGTTCGCCGCAGTGGACCTTGGCCGATCCGGTGCGCGGGCGCTATTTCAAGCTTGGCGCGGCAGCAATGCGCATGTTGCGGCATTGGTCCCTGGGCGATCCGGAACAGGTGCTGCAAGCCGCAAACCGCGAGCCGGGCCTGCCGCTCAATGGCGAGTCGCTGGAGCAACTGCTGGGTTTCCTGCGCGGCCATGACCTGATCAGCGCGATGGACCCACAACAGCGCGACAGTTACCTCTTCAAGACCGCTGCACAACGCCAGAGCCTGTGGCAGATCCTGCTGCATCAATACCTGTTTTTTCGCATACCGCTGTGGCGCCCGGACGCCTTTCTCAACCGGGCCTGGCCCTGGTTGGCGCGGTTCGGTCCCGGGATCCTGCGCTATGGCCTGCCGCTGACCCTGGGCCTCGGCATCTTCCTGGTGTCGCGGGACTGGCAGCGCTTCATCGCGACGTTTCCGCACCTGTTCAGCCTGGGCGGTGCGCTGGCCTTCGGGGCGGCGTTGCTCTTCGCCAAGCTGTGCCATGAGTTCGGCCATGCCTTCATGGCCAAGCGCGCCGGTTGTCGTGTGCAAAGCATGGGCGTGGCGTTCATGGTGCTGTTGCCGATGTTCTACACCGACGTCAGCGACGCCTGGCGGATCAACGATCGTCGCGCACGGTTGCTGATCGGTGCCGGCGGAGTCCTGGCTGAATTGCTGCTGGCGTGCATCGCGCTGCTGGCCTGGTCGCTGCTGCCTGACGGGCCGGCACGCACCGCGGCGTTCATGCTCGCCAGCGCCACCTGGATCACCACGCTGATCATCAATTTGAACCCTTTCATGCGTTTTGACGGGTATTTCCTGCTCAGTGATTTCTGGGCGGTGGATAACCTGCAGGGGCGGGCGTTCGCCCTGTGCCGCTGGCGCCTGCGCGAAGCCTTGTTCGGTTATGGCGCGGCGGCGCCGGAACCCTGGTCGCCGAAGATGCGCCGGCGTTTGCTGGTCTGGGGATACGGCTCCTGGCTGTGGCGGGCATTGTTGTTTTTCGGGATTGCCCTGGCGGTCTATCACCTGTTCTTCAAGGTGCTGGGCATTTTTCTGATGATGGTGGAATTGGTGTGGTTCATTTTTATGCCCATCGTGAGTGAGTGGCGACAATGGTGGAGTCGCCGTGAGCAAGCCCGCGGTGGGCGGATGCTCCTGAGCGGCCTGGTGTTGCTGGCGTTGCTGTTGGCGTTGCTGCTGCCCTGGCGCAGTGCGGTGGAAGTGCCGGCCATGCTCGAGGCCGGGCGGGCCAGTGCCTTGCATGCGCCCGTGGCGGCACGGGTCAAGCAGGTGAATGTGCACGACGGCCAGACCGTGGCCCAGGGCGATGTATTGATTGAACTGGAATCGCCGGACATGGCCTCGCGCCTGGCCATCGTGCGCCGGGAAATCCAGATCCAGCAGTTGCAGATGCGCCGTCAGGCCGGGCGCAGCGAAACCGCGGCCGATGCCGGCATCATCGAACAGCAACTGGCCGAAGCGGTGGCCGAGTACCGGGGCCTGGTGGCCCAGCGTGAACGGCTGTTGTTGCGTGCGCCCCATGCCGGCCAGGTGCGTGACGTGTTGCCGCAACTGTCGGTAGGGCGCTGGCTGTCACCGACGCAGGTGCTGGCGCGGGTGGTGCAGACCGATTCGCGGTTGCGCGGGTACCTCACCGAAGCCGAGCTTTGGCGGGTCGGGCCGGGTGCCACGGGACGGTTCATCGCGGACGATCCGATGCACACGTCGATTGCCGTGCAGTTGAATGAAATCGACACCAACGGCGTGGCCTGGGTCGAACAACAAGCGTTGACGTCCGACCACCATGGGCCGATTGCGGTGCGCCGCGATTCGCAGCAACGGGCCGAGCCGGTACAGGCTCAGTACGGTGTGCGGCTGAGTGCAGTGGACGACGCGTCCGCTCCGGCGCAGCCGCTGCGTGGCGTGGCGGTGTTGCAGGGCAAGGGCGAGTCGGTGTTGGGAGCGGCCTGGCGACGGTTGGCGGCGTTGGGTGTCAGGGAAAGCGGGTTCTAGTCCTAGGGAGCGAGCATGGATTCAGTGGCGGCAGAGGGATTGGTGGTGCGTCCATCGCGGGTCAGCGATGGTCCGTTCCTGCAGGGCCTGTACCAGGCGGCGCGGCCGGACCTGCAATGGATCGACGGTGACCCCGAACAGGTGCAGCAGGTGATTGCCCAGCAGTTCCAGGTGCAGGAGCAAGGGTTGGGCGAGAACTTCCCCGACGCCATGCATTACGTCGTGGAAAAACTCGGCACCGCGATCGGTGCCTTGAGCACGGATTTCGGCCCCAATGAAATTCGCGTGCTGTACCTGGCGTTCATCCCCCAGGCGCGCGGGCAGGGGTATGGCCGGGCGGTATTGCAAGGGGTACAGAAAGCCGCGCAACAGATCCGTTGCCCGGTGGCGACCGTGGTCTGGGCCAGCAACCCCCATGCGCGCCGGCACTACCTGGCGCTGGGCTTCGAAGTGCAAGAGCGCAACCCGGCGGCGGAGCGGTTGGTCTGGTATCCAAAAGGCAACTGAACAGTGCCTGACTTGCCACCTGTTCAATGTGGGAGCGAGCTTGCTCGCGATGAGGGCGGTAAATCCAACATGGATGCAAGCTGACCGTCCCCCATCGCGAGCAAGCTCGCTCCCACAAGGGATCATCAGTCTTTAGTTAAACGCGATGTAGAAATATCCCAGCGCCGGATCCCGTCCCATGGGCGGTATCCGTGACACGAACACCCCCTCGATCTTGCCCAGTTCCGGCACCTCCAGCCCGCAGAGGCCGTCCACGAACGCGGTGCTCTCCAGGCTGTTGAACTCGACGCTGAAGGGCATGCGCTCGGTGCTCGGCATCTTCGCCCGAGGTGTTTCTTCAAGGGTTTCGAAGCGCACCGGCAGGCAGCTGCCATCGGGCAGGATCAGGCTGCCGGTCTGGCCCAGCAGCGGTTGGAAATGGCGGCTATGAACCTGTTGCAGCATGTCGACACTCCAAAGGCCGGAGGACCGCAGCCCTCCGGCGGTTCATCAGTTACGGGACGGGAAGTAGCCTTGAAGGGCGATGCTGAAGTTGATGGCCAGGAAGGGGTTCATGACGGCCAATGGCATTCCGTTGCCCGCCGGGGAAATCGTGCCGCTGACGGTCGTGCTGACACCTTGCAGCGGTACTGGCGAGGCACCGATCTGGTCGGAGTAGATCGCCGCCGAGCCTGGCCCGGTGCCCGAGGTGCCGATGAATGAGTTGGTGGCCGTGGGAGTGTTCACGGGATTGCTGGCCGGGTTCGCCAGTTGCAGGGTGGTCGAGGCGGTGACGCCCGAGAGGGTGTGGGTGTGGAGGGGCAGGTTGTTCAGCGTCGGGGTGACGTTTTCGGTGCCGGAGATCTCGCCGATGACGCGCGGGGTCAGGCCCAGGCCGTTGCCTTGGCCCAAGGGCAGGCGACCTTGCAGGTTGGGTAGCATGAAGGTGGTCTGGCCATTGCCTCCGTACGTCACGCCGATCAAGGCGAACAAGGTCTGGTATTGAGAAAGGGAAAGCGTCTGCCCGTTGCACAGGGCCCAGTCCCTGGGGGCAAAGTTAAAGGCGAATGACTGGATAGTGCCGATGAATACTTCCATAGATTCCTCATCCTTCAGGTGATTGGGTTTTCGCAATGCCCGGCGCGTCAAAGGACAAGAGTGCGATCAGCCCGACTCCTTTACTCCCTGGCCTGGTCACGCACGGCTGAGCGTAGACCGGGATGTTTGATTTTGCCGAGCGAAGCGGGCGGAAAAATCTCGCGAATCGGCTTAATCGATTCAGGTTCACGAGGATTTCTACCGTCCATCTTTATTTTTAGCCTAGGCGAATCTGATATCAAAGTACTACTAGGCGAAGATTATTTCATCGGCTACGCTTGGCGCTACAAAAGGACTACAAAACAGGTGAAGGGATTGCCGCAGTTTCACTTTATTTCCGGTTTACCGCGCTCAGGCTCGACCCTGCTTTCTGCCATTTTGCTGCAGAATCCGCGCTTTCATGCCGGCATGACCAGTCCCGTCGGTTCGCTGTTCAGCACCGTCCTGCAGCAATGCAGCGCCGGCAGCGAGTTCGGTTCGGTGATCGACACCGACCTGCGCCGCCGCCTGTTGCATGGCCTCTTCGATTCCTACTACGCCGACAAAGCCGATAAACCGGTCATCTTCGACACCAATCGCCAATGGTGTGCCCGTTTGCCTGCCCTGCAGGACCTGTTTCCCCAGGCCAAGACCATCGCTTGCGTGCGCAACGTCGCCTGGATCCTCGACAGCCTGGAGCGCCTTTATCGCGCCAATCCGTTCGAGAACACCAAACTGTTCAATGACGATGACGAGCGCAACACCGTCTACAGCCGCTGCGAAACCCTGGCCCAGCGCAATCGCCTGGTGGGGCTTGCCTGGACGGCGCTCAAAGAGGCCTATTACGGCGAGAACGCCGAGTCGCTGCTGATCGTTGACTACGATCTACTGAGCCAGGCCCCCGAGCGGGTCATGCGCCTGGTGTACGAGTTCATCGGCGAGCCCTGGTTCGAGCACGATTTCAATCACTTGACCTACGACGCACCGGCCTTCGACCAGGCCCTGGGCGTTGCCGGCCTGCACAAGGTCAAGCCCAAGGTCGCGCCGCAAGCCCGGCGGACCTTGTTGCCGCCGGATCTGTTTGAAAAGTATGCCGAGTTGTCGTTCTGGCGCGATGGGTCCGCAAGCGCCGCCAATGTCATTCGTATGAAATCCGACGCCGCTGTCAGCTGACAGCGGTTTTTTTCATTTGCGTTCAAGAAGTTCGAGTCCAGGTGATCGTCATGTGGTGGAGCAAAGGCAAATCGCGGGTAACCGAGGGCGCACAGGCCCTGGCATCGCCAATGATCATGTCCCTGGAGCCGCGAATGCTGTTCGACGGCGCGGTGGCGGCAACCGTGGCCGATGCCGCGCAAGCAGACGCGCAACCCAATGCCGAGGCAGCCAAGACGCCCACGGCGGACCAGCCGGCCGACACTCATGCGCCCCAAGGCCAGGTCGATGCCACCCAGGCTGCCGTTCCGGGCAAATCCGTGGTGTTTGTCGATTCCCGGGTCAAGGATTCCGCCAACCTGCTCGAAGGCGTGGCGCCCGGGACCCAGGTGGTGCAACTGGATGCCACCAAGGACGGCCTGCAACAGATCGCCGATTACCTGGACACCCACCAGGGCATCAGCTCGGTGCAGATCATCGCCCACGGCAACGCCGGTGATTTGTGGCTGGGCAACAGCTACCTGTCGGCGGACAACGTCCAGGCCCGCAGCGAAGTACTGGCGCAGATCGGCCAGGACATGAACGCCGGCGGCGATATCCTGATCTACGGCTGCTACACCGCCGAAGGCGAGCGTGGCCTGAGCCTGGTGGATTCATTGGCGCAGTTGACCGGCCGTGACGTGGCCGCGTCGAACGACCGCACGGGCCTGGGCGGTGACTGGGACCTGGAAATCGCCACCGGTAACATCGAAAGCGCCAACGTGCTGTCGGCCAGTGCCATGAGTGAATACCAGTGGGGCCTGGCCACCTGGACCGCCACCAACAATGCCAACTCCGGCGTGGGCTCCCTGCGCGCCGCCCTGGCTTCCGCCCAGAACGGCGATATCGTCACCTTCAACAGCAGCATGACCGTCGCCTTGACCCAAGTGCTGGTGGTGAACAAGAACGTCACGATCGACGGTGACCTCAACAACGACAACGTCGCCGATGTCACCCTGGACGGGCAGTTCCGCACTCAGGTGATCAACGTGACGGCCGGCACCACGGCCACCCTCGATGGCTTGGTGATTACCCGCGGCGTTGTGTCGGGCAACGGCGGTAACGGTGGTGACGATGCGCTGGTGGCCAAGGGCGGCGGGATCAACAACGCGGGTACCTTGACCCTGCGTA
>NZ_JACNDD010000132.1:0-18652 GCF_017351395.1 Pseudomonas sp. FW305-28 | reverse complement strand
ACGCTGGAAGATCTCGCCTTCGGCCAGGCCGGACTGCTTGAGGCCCTTCATCAGGTCTTCGGTGGAGATCGCCTTGTTGCCTTCGATCTCGATACTGGCGACCGACGGGCGCTCGACTACCGTGATGACCAGGACATTGCCGTCACGGCCCAGCTGGATATCTTGAAAGAAGCCGGTCTTGAACAGCGCACGCGTGGATTCCACCAGGCGCCGATCATCCGCCTGCTCGCCGACGTTCAACGGCAAGGCACCAAAGACGCTACCCGCGGAGACCCGCTGGAGGCCATTGACGCGAATATCAGAGATAGTGAAGGACTCGGCGTGAACTTCGGCGATCATCAATACGGTGAGAACCGCAGTTAGCAGCAGACGTTTCATGAAGTCCTTTCTTATTCCAACTGGCAATAAACAAACTGCCGCAAAATGCGGCAGATTCGCGATTCAGCGAAGCGTTACAGACGACCCAGATCGTTGACGAGGGCAAGCAACATGACCCCGACCACCAAGCTGATACCGATCTGTATCCCCCAACCTTGCACCCGATCCGACAAGGGACGACCACGCGCCCACTCGATCAGATAAAACAGCAGATGCCCCCCATCCAGTACCGGAATGGGCAGCAAATTCAGAACCCCCAGGCTAATGCTCAGATAAGCAAGGAAATTCAGGAAATCAGCGACGCCCGACTGGGCAGAAGCGCCCGCCACTTTAGCAATGGTTATCGGTCCACTCAAGTTTTTTACCGAGAGCTCGCCGAACAACATTTTCTTGAGCGAGTCCAGCGTCAGGATGCTCATGGTCCAGGTACGACGCGCACCCTCGCCAATCGCCGCCACTGGGCCGAAACTGACCTCGCGGATCATTTCCGGCGGCCAGTCGACCGCCTTGACGCCCGCGCCCAGGTAACCGGTCGGCGCCTTGCTCTCGCCACGGGCGGCCAGGGTTACCGGGACGTCGATTGGAGCACCGTCGCGCTCGATACGCAGCACAATTTTGGTGTCAGGACGTACACGAACCGAATCGACCACCTGCTGCCAGTCGCTGACCGGTTGGCCGTCGAGGGCCAGCAACCGATCGCCGGTCTTCAGACCAGCCGTCTGGGCCGGGCCTTTCGGATCGAGTTCGGCGAGGATCGGCGGCAAGGCCGGACGCCATGGCCGGATCCCCAGTGAACGGATCGGATCCGGCTCGTCCGCACCCTTGAGCCAGTTGTCCAAGATGAGCTCGCGAGGCGAATCCACCGTGGAGCCCTGCTCGCGCACCATCAATTGCAACGAACCGCTCTCACCCAGGCGACGGACCAGCTGCAGATTGACCGCCGCCCAGCCCGATGTCGGCTCGCCATCGATGGCGACGATTTCCTGCCCGACACCCAGCCCGGCACGGGCGGCAACGCTACCGGCCTCTACCCCACCGATGACCGGACGCACCTGTTCGCTGCCCAGCATGGCCAGGCCCCAGAAAAACACCATGGCCAGCAGGAAGTTGGCAATCGGCCCCGCCGCGACGATGGCAATACGCTGACGGACGGTCTTGCGATTGAAGGATTGATCGAGCTGGTCGGCCGGGACTTCACCCTCGCGCTCGTCGAGCATCTTGACGTAGCCACCCAACGGGATGGCCGCCACGACGAATTCGGTGCCTTTCTTGTCGTGCCAGCGCAGCAATGGCATGCCAAAGCCCACGGAAAAACGCAGGACCTTGACGCCACAGCGACGCGCAACCCAGAAATGACCGAATTCGTGAAAAGTGACCAACACCCCCAATGCAACCAGGGTGCCGACAATCATATAGAGCGCGCTCATCTGTTTTCTCCGCAATCCTGTCCAGGGCAACCCTGGCTAACGTATCGCAGCTTCAACGCCCGTGGCGCTGCAGCCATTGGCCCGCCAACTCACGAGCCCTGGCATCCGCCGTAAATACTGTATCGAGGTCATCGACCGAAACCACGGCCTCGAGATTCAAGACTTCCTCGATGATACTCGCGATCTCGAGGTAACGGACACGTCCATCGAGAAACGCGGCAACGGCCACTTCATTGGCAGCGTTCAACATGGCCGGCGCACTGTTGCCCGCCTCGGCCGCCTGGCGCGCCAGGCGCAGGCAGGGGAAGCGCTGCTCATCGGGCGCCTGGAAATCCAGGCGAGCGATAGCGAACAGGTCCAGCGGCGCAACGCCCGAGTCGATACGCTCCGGCCAGGCCAGGGCATTGGCGATCGGGGTGCGCATGTCCGGGTTACCCAACTGGGCCAGCACGGACCCGTCGACGTAGTCCACCAGGGAGTGAATCACGCTCTGGGGGTGAATGACCACCTCGACCTGCGACGGCTTGGCATCAAACAGCCAGCAGGCCTCGATCAGTTCCAGGCCCTTGTTCATCATGCTGGCCGAATCCACGGAAATCTTGCGCCCCATGGACCAGTTCGGATGGGCACAGGCCTGTTCGGGTGAAACATGCACCAATTCTTCCAGCGGCGTCTGCCGGAACGGACCACCGGAGGCTGTCAGCAAAATCCGCCGGACACCTACCGCGCCGAGACCACGGGAAAAATCCCGCGGCATGCATTGAAAAATCGCATTGTGCTCGCTGTCGATCGGCAACAACACCGAGCCGCTCTTGCGTACAGCCTGCATGAACAGCGCGCCGGACATCACCAGCGCCTCTTTATTGGCCAGCAGGATCTTCTTGCCGGCCTCCACCGCCGCGAGGGTCGGACGCAGGCCCGCCGCACCGACGATCGCCGCCATCACGGCGTCGACTTCAGGGTCGGCAGCCACTTGGCAGAGCCCCTCCTCCCCTACCAGCACACGGGTTTGCAGGCCGGCTGCGCGCAAATCGTCCTGCAACGCCCGCGCCACGCCAACCTCAGGCACCACGGCAAACCGCGGGGTGTGGCGAATGCACAACGCCAGCAATTCGCTCAAACGCGTGAAGCCACTGAGGGCGAACACCTGGTAGCGCTCCGGATGCCGGCCAATGACGTCAAGCGTACTGAGGCCAATCGAACCGGTCGCGCCAAGGACAGTGATCTGCTGGGGGCGACTCACGATGCCGCCATCCACAACAGCACGGCAAAGATCGGGATCGCGGCAGTCAGGCTGTCGATGCGATCCAGCACACCCCCGTGACCGGGCAACAGGTTACTGCTGTCCTTGATCCCGGACTGACGCTTGAACATGCTTTCGGTCAGGTCACCGACCACCGACACGAATACGATCAGGGCGGCGCCAATAAGGCCCATGAACAGTTGCGCGACCGTCCAGTCCCGCACGAAACCAACCACCGTGGTGATCACCAGGCTCAAGGCCAGGCCACCATAGACCCCTTCCCAGCTCTTGCCTGGGCTGACTTGCGGCGCGAGCTTGCGTTTGCCGAAGGCCCGACCGGAGAAGTAGGCGCCAACGTCGGCCCCCCAGACCAGCACCATCACGGCCATGATCTGCCAGTTGCCCAACGGGCCTTGCTTGATCCAGATCAGCCCCTGCCAGGCCGGCAGCAGGATCAACAGGCCGATCACCAGCTTGGTCGCCGTATTGGCCCAATGATGCGTAGTCCGTGGATAGGTCAGGACCAGGAAGGTCGCCGTCGCCCACCACAGCACCGCGGCACCCAGCACCCATGGCGCGAGGCCGGGCACCACGTACATGATGAACAGCATGGCCGCCACGGCCACCGCATAGGTCACGCGCGCCGACTGCGCAGGGAAACCCGCCAGCCGCGCCCACTCCCACGCGCCCAAGGTCACGACCAGCCCGATGAACAGCGCAAAGCTGCCACCGTCGAGCAGGAAGAAACCACCCAGGGCGATAGGCAACAGGATCAAGGCAGTGATGATTCGTTGTTTAAGCATTAAACCCGGGCTCCAGCTTCGATCTGCTCGCTCGTTTTACCGAAGCGACGCTGACGGGAAGCGAAATCGGCCAGTGCGGTACGCATGGCTTCGTGTTTGAAGTCCGGCCAGAACAGGTCGGAGAAGTACAACTCGGCATAAGCCAACTGCCAGAGCAGGAAGTTGCTGATGCGATGCTCGCCACCGGTACGGATGCACAGGTCCGGCAATGGCAGGTCACCGGTCGCCAGGCAGGTCTGCAACAGTTCAGGAGTGATGTCTTCCGGGCGCAAGTGCCCGGCCTGGACTTCCCGCGCCAACCGCTGGGCAGCCTGGGCAATGTCCCACTGGCCACCGTAGTTGGCGGCGATCTGCAGGACGAACCGATTGGTGCCCGCCGTCGCAGCCTCGGCTTCGCGCATCGCAGCCTGCAATTCAGGATGGAAGCGCGAGCGATCACCGATGATGCGCAAGCTGATCTTGTTGTCGTTGAGGCGCTTGGCCTCACGACGCAGGGCCTTGAGGAACAAGTCCATCAAGGCACTGACTTCATCGGCCGGCCGCTGCCAGTTCTCGCTGGAGAAGGCGAACAGGGTCAGCACCTCGACCCCCGCCTCGGCGCACACCTCGATGACCGCACGAACCGCATCGACCCCCGCCTTGTGCCCGGCGACGCCAGGCATAAAGCGTTTCTTGGCCCAGCGGTTGTTGCCGTCCATGATGATCGCCACGTGACGCGGAACCGCGAACGGCACGGCCTGCTTGGTCTTTTCCATGAAAACGAGACCCTTATACGGCCATCAGGTCTTTTTCTTTCTCGTCCGTGGCCTTGGTGATCTGGGCCTCGGATTCTTTGGTCAGCTTATCGATATCAGCGATGGCACGACGCTCTTCGTCTTCACTGATTTCCTTATCCTTGACCAACTTCTTCAGCTCACCCAACGCGTCACGACGGATATTGCGCACAGCAACACGCGCATCTTCCGCTGCGCTACGGGCTTGTTTGGTGAAGCCTTTGCGCGTTTCCTCGGTGAGGGCCGGCATCGGGATCAGCAGCAGCTCCCCCAAGTTAGTTGGATTGAGGTTCAGACCGGCGCTCTGGATCGCCTTGTCTACAGCAGCGAGCATGTTGCGCTCGAAAGCCACGACCTGCAGGGTGCGCGAGTCTTTCACGGTGACGTTGGCAACGCTGCTCAGCGGTGTGTCAGTGCCGTAGTAAGGCACCATGACGCTGCCGAGGATGCTGGGGTGAGCCTTGCCGGTACGAATCTGGCCGAATGCGTGGTTCAGAGAGTCCAGGGATTTCTGCATGCGCTCTTGAGCGTCTTTTTTGATTTCATTGATCATTGTTGAACTTCCTCGATCAGTGTTCCTTCGGCGCCGCCATGGACGATATTCAACAGGGCACCGGGCTTGTTCATGTTAAAGACGCGCAGCGGCATCTTGTGGTCGCGGCACAGGCAGATAGCCGTCAGGTCCATGACACCCAGCTTGCGATCCAGCACTTCATCGTAGGTCAGATGATCGAACTTCTCGGCATGCGGGTCTTTGAACGGGTCAGCGGTATAGACGCCATCGACCTTGGTCGCCTTGAGCACGACATCGGCATCGATCTCGATCGCGCGCAGGCAGGCGGCCGAATCCGTGGTGAAGAACGGATTACCGGTACCGGCGGCAAAAATCACCACTTCCTTGGCGTTGAGGTGGCGCATGGCTTTGCGACGATCGTAGTGATCGGTCACGCCAACCATGGAAATGGCCGACATCACGATGGCCGAGATATTGGCACGCTCCAACGCATCGCGCATAGCCAGGGCGTTCATCACAGTGGCCAGCATGCCCATGTGGTCGCCCGTGACCCGATCCATGCCGGCCGCGCTCAGCGCCGCGCCACGGAACAGGTTGCCGCCGCCGATGACCAGGCCGACCTGAACGCCGATCCCGACCAACTGGCCAACTTCCAGGGCCATGCGATCCAGCACTTTCGGATCGATCCCGAACTCTTCCGAGCCCATCAGGGCCTCGCCGCTAAGCTTGAGTAGAATGCGTTTATAGCGAGCCTGATAACCACTGCCCTGCTGAGCCATTGCGAATCTCTCCTGCGGCGTATGTGTTCAAAAAATTCTTTGCAAGCTGTTTGCAGCCTGCGTTCACTCTAGCTTGACGCTGACACAGCGCCATCGGAACACGGCTTTGTAAGCCAGTTCCGACAGGAAACCAATAAAAATCGGCATCCCCATCCGAAAAGAGGCTGCGCGCGTTAAGCGGGCAGCCTCTTCAGGGCGACAGTTGTAAAAACCGTCTTATTGCTTGCTGGCAGCAGCTACCTGGGCAGCAACTTCAGCAGCGAAGTCATCAACCGGCTTCTCGATGCCTTCGCCTACTTTGAAGTAGGTGAACGAAACGATTTCAGCACCGGCTTTCTTCGCCAGGTCGCCAACCTTGATTTCCGGGTTCTTGACGAAAGCCTGCTCAACCAGGCTGGCTTCGGCCAGGAACTTGGAGATACGGCCGCTGACCATTTTTTCTGCGATTTCAGCAGGCTTGCCTTTCAGCTTCTCTTCGTTCAGCTGCAGGAAAACGCCCTTCTCGCGCTCGATCGCTTCAGCCGAAACGTCCGAAGGCAGCAGGAACTCAGGGTTGGTAGCTGCCACGTGCATGGCGATGTCTTTCGCCAGCTCGGTGTCGCCGCCCTTCAGGACAACCGCAACACCGATCTTGTTGCCGTGCAGGTAGGTACCGACCACGTCACCTTCAACGCGAACCAGGCGGCGGATGTTGACGTTTTCGCCGGTCTTGCCGACCAGGACCAGGCGCGCTTCTTCCTGGGACTCGATCAGCGGAGCTGCGTCGGTCAGTTTGTCAGCGAAGGCTTTCTCGACGCTGGCAGCGACGAATGCCTTGAAGTCATCCTGCAGAGCCAGGAAGTCGGTCTGGGAGTTGACTTCCAGCAGAACGGCAGCCTTGCCGTCGTCCTTGATGGCGATGGCGCCTTCAGCGGCGACGTTGCCGGCTTTCTTGGCAGCCTTGATGGCGCCCGAAGCACGCATGTCATCAATGGCTTTCTCGATGTCGCCGCCAGCCTTGGTCAAGGCTTTCTTGCAATCCATCATGCCTTCGCCGGTACGCTCGCGCAGTTCTTTGACCAACGCTGCAGTAATCTCTGCCATTTCAAAATCCTCTTGGATAGGTTTTCAACCATTCCACCCGATCGAACGGGCGATCAATTCTTCCTGGAAAACCATTGCTTATAGGCCGCGGCAGGTTACAAACAGGTCACTGCGCTGGCGGCAAAGGGTTTTCGAGGTGGCAAAAAGGGGGCCAAGCCCCCTTTTTGCTTACTGAGTCAACGCCAGGGGCGTCAATTACTCAGCGGCTGCTGCCGGAGCTTCTTCAGCGAAGACTTCGGTGCCGCCATTCACGTTGTTGCGACCACGGATCACAGCGTCAGCCATCGAACCCATGTACAGCTGGATGGCGCGGATGGCGTCATCGTTGCCTGGGATGATGTAGTCAACGCCTTCCGGGCTGCTGTTGGTATCGACAACGCCGATGACCGGGATACCCAGCTTGTTGGCTTCGGTGATCGCGATGCGCTCGTGATCAACGTCGATCACGAACAGTGCGTCAGGCAGACCGCCCATGTCCTTGATACCGCCCAGGGAGCGGTCCAGCTTCTCAAGATCGCGAGTGCGCATCAGCGCTTCTTTCTTGGTCAGCTTGGCGAAAGTACCGTCTTCGGACTGGACTTCAAGGTCACGCAGACGCTTGATGGAAGCGCGAATGGTCTTGAAGTTGGTCAGCATGCCGCCCAACCAGCGGTGATCGACGTACGGCGAACCGCAACGTGCTGCTTCTTCAGCAACGATCTTGCCAGCGGAACGCTTGGTGCCGACGAACAGAATCTTGTTTTTGCCCTGGGCCAGGCGCTCTACGAAGGTCAGTGCTTCGTTGAACATCGGCAGGGTTTTTTCAAGGTTGATGATGTGAATCTTGTTACGCGCGCCGAAAATGTACTTGCCCATTTTCGGGTTCCAGTAACGGGTCTGGTGACCGAAGTGCACACCGGCCTTCAGCATATCGCGCATGTTGACTTGGGACATGATAGTTCCTTGATAAGTCGGGTTTGGCCTCCACGTATCCCAATGACCAACCAGCGGCTATATAAGCCGAGGCACCCAGGTCATCGTGTCGACACGTGTGTGGATTTAAGCTTACGGGGTCATCCCCGGAAAGCGGCGCATTTTATACCACAGCAAGGGCGAAAACGGAACATGGATTCTGAAATCCTCTGTGGCGAGGGGATTGTGGGAGCAAGGCTTGCCCTAATGTCGTTCAGCTAAGCCGCAAACCTGTGGGAGCAAAGCTTGCTCGCGATTGGGGCAGGTCAGTCTACAACGGTGTCGACCGGTCTACCGCTATCGCGAGCAAGCTTTGCTCCCACTCGCCCTCGCCACAGAGTTCCAGGCCGGGAGCGCTTTGCCCCGATGGTCTGTTAGAATCGCGTTTTCAGGGCCGCGCTGGTCATCATCCGCCGCCCATTTCGTTTTGAACAGCGCCGTCGGGCGCAGAGAGAGCCTGTATGACCGTTACCCTCAAGACACCCGAGGACATCGCCAAAATGCGTGTCGCCGGCAAACTCGCCGCCGAAGTGCTGGAGATGATCGCCGACTACGTCAAGCCGGGCGTGACCACCGAAGAGCTGGACCGCATCTGCCACGACTACATCGTCAACGAGCAGAAGGCCATCCCGGCGCCGCTCAACTATAAAGGCTTCCCGAAGTCGATCTGTACCTCGATCAACCACGTGGTCTGCCACGGCATCCCCAACGAAAAACCGTTGAAGGATGGCGACACCCTGAACATCGACGTCACCGTCATCAAGGACGGCTATCACGGCGACACCAGCCGCATGTTCCATGTCGGCAACGTGCCGGAGTGGGCCCAGCGCCTGTCCAAGGTCACCCAGGAATGCATGTACATGGCCATCGAACTGGTGAAGCCGGGCTGCCGCCTGGGGGACATCGGCGAAGTGATCCAGAAGCACGCCCAGAAGAACGGCTTCTCGGTGGTGCGCGAGTTCTGCGGCCACGGCATCGGCAAGGTGTTCCACGAAGAACCGCAGATCCTGCACTACGGCCGTGCCGGCACCGGCATGGAACTGCAGGCGGGCATGACCTTCACCATCGAGCCGATGATCAACCAGGGCCGCGCCGACACCAAGGTGCTGGGCGACGGCTGGACCGCCATCACCAAGGACCGCAAGCTGTCGGCCCAGTGGGAACACACCCTGCTGGTCACCGAGACGGGCTATGAAATCTTCACCCTGCGTAGCGATGACACCATCGCGCGCGTTTCCGCCTGATCCGAACCCAGCCTATAGATCCGATAGATATAGATAGAAAGGAAAGCCATTCAATGCCGCAGGTGGATCCCGAACTCTTCGACCGCGGCCAGTTCCAGGCTGAACTGGCCCTGAAGGCAAGCCCCATCTCGGCGTTCAAGAAGGCAATCCGCCAGGCCCACGAAGTGCTCGACCAGCGCTTTCGCAATGGCCGGGACATTCGCCGGCTGATCGAGGACCGCGCCTGGTTCGTCGATAACATCCTGCAAAAGGCCTGGGAGCAGTTCGATTGGAGCGAAGATGCCGACATCGCCCTGGTGGCGGTGGGCGGCTATGGGCGCGGGGAGCTGCACCCCTACTCCGACATCGACCTGCTGATCCTGCTGGACAGCGCCGACCATGAGGTTTTCCGCGATTCCATCGAGCGTTTCCTGACGCTGCTGTGGGACATCGGCCTGGAGGTCGGCCAGAGCGTGCGCTCGGTGCAGGAATGCGCCGAGGAGGCCCGCGCCGACCTGACGGTGATCACCAACCTGATGGAAAGCCGCACCATCGCCGGCCCCGAGCGCCTGCGCCAGCGCATGCTGGATGTCACCAGCACAGAGCACATGTGGCCCAGCAAGGATTTTTTCCTGGCCAAGCACGCCGAGCAGAAGGCCCGCCACCACAAGTACAACGACACCGAATACAACCTGGAACCCAACGTCAAGGGCTCGCCCGGCGGGCTGCGGGACATCCAGACGATCCTGTGGGTCGCCCGTCGCCAGTACGGCACGCTGAACCTGCGCGCCCTGGCCGGCGAAGGTTTCCTGGTGGAAAGCGAAAACGCCTTGCTGGCCTCGTCCCAGGAATTCCTGTGGAAGGTCCGCTACGCCCTGCACATGCTCGCCGGGCGCTCCGAAGACCGCCTGCTGTTCGATCACCAACGCTCCATCGCCGGCCTGTTGGGTTTCGAGGGGCAGGATGCCAAGCAGTCCATCGAAAACTTCATGCAGCAGTACTACCGCGTGGTGATGAGCATCGCCCAGCTCAGCGAACTGATCATCCAGCACTTCGAGGAAGTCATCCTCGCCCCCGAAGACGAAGAGCCGCCGCAGCCGATCAACTCACGCTTCCAACTGCACGACGGCTACATCGAAGCGCGCAACGCCAATGTGTTCCGCCGCACGCCCTTCGCCATGCTCGAGATCTTCGTGCTCATGGCCCAGCAGCCGGAAATCAAGGGCGTACGCGCCGACACCATCCGCCTGCTGCGGGAAAACCGTCATCTGATCGATGAAGATTTCCGTCACGACATCCGCAACACCAGCCTCTTCATCGAGTTGTTCAAGTGCAAGATCGGCGTGCACCGCAACCTGCGCCGGATGAACCGCTACGGGATTCTCGGGCGTTATTTGCCGGAGTTCGGCTTCATCGTCGGACAGATGCAGCACGACCTGTTCCACATCTATACGGTCGATGCCCACACGCTGAACCTGATCAAGCACCTGCGTAAGCTGCAGTACACCCAGGTGTCGGAGAAATTCCCGCTGGCCAGCAAGCTCATGGGCAAGCTGCCCAAGCCCGAGCTGATCTACATGGCCGGGCTGTACCACGACATCGGCAAGGGCCGCCAGGGCGACCACTCCGAGATTGGCGCGGTGGATGCCGAGGCGTTCTGCCAGCGCCATCAACTGCCGCTGTGGGACAGCCGGCTGATCGTCTGGCTGGTGCAGAACCACCTGGTGATGTCCACCACCGCCCAGCGCAAGGATTTGTCCGACCCGCAGGTGATCCACGACTTCGCCCAGATCGTCGGCGATGAAACGCGCCTGGATTACCTCTACGTGCTGACCGTGGCCGACATCAACGCCACCAACCCGAGCCTGTGGAACTCCTGGCGCGCCAGCCTGTTGCGCCAGCTCTACACCGAGACCAAGCGGGCCTTGCGCCGCGGCCTGGAAAACCCGGTGGACCGCGAAGAACAGATCCGCCGCACCCAAAGCGCGGCCCTGGACATCCTGGTACGCGGCGGCACCGATCCGGACGATGTCGAGCAGCTCTGGTCGCAATTGGGCGATGACTATTTCCTGCGCCACACCGCCGGCGACGTGGCCTGGCACAGCGATGCGATCCTGCAGCAACCGGCCGATGGCGGGCCGCTGGTGCTGATCAAGGAAACCACCCAGCGCGAGTTCGAGGGCGGCACGCAGATCTTCATCTATGCTCCGGACCAGCACGACTTCTTCGCCGTGACCGTGGCGGCGATGGACCAGCTCAACCTCAACATCCATGACGCCCGGGTCATCACCTCCAGCAGCCAGTTCACCCTCGACACCTACATCGTGCTCGACACCGACGGCGACTCGATTGGCGACAACCCGGCGCGGGTCAAGCAGATTCGCGACGGCCTCACCGAAGCCCTGCGCAACCCGGCGGACTACCCGACCATCATCCAGCGCCGGGTGCCGCGACAACTCAAGCATTTTGCGTTTGCGCCACAGGTGACGATCCACAACGACGCCCAGCGCCAGGTCACCGTGCTGGAACTCAGCGCCCCGGACCGCCCGGGCCTGCTGGCGCGGATCGGCCATATTTTCCTGGAGTTCGACCTGTCGCTGCAAAATGCCAAGATCGCCACCCTCGGCGAACGGGTAGAAGACGTGTTTTTCATCACCGACGCTCACAACCAGCCGCTGTCCGATCCGCAACTGTGCAGCCGCCTGCAGGAGGCCATCGTCCGGCACCTGAGCGTCAACCAGGAACCCGATGCTCACCTGACACGCATCAGCATCTGAACGAACAATCCCCCTCTGTGGGAGCGAGCTTGCTCGCGATAGCGGCGGAACATCCAGCATTGATGCTGCCTGACTCACCGCCATCGCGAGCAAGCTCGCTCCCACAAGGACCGCGCCCACATTGACGAGGCCCTCGATGAACAACGCTTTGAACCAGTTGCAGCCCTACCCCTTCGAAAAGCTCCGCGCCCTGCTTGGCAGCGTCACGCCCAACCCGGACAAACGTCCCATCGCGTTGTCCATCGGCGAACCCAAGCATCGCTCGCCCAGCTTCGTGGCTGAAGCCCTGGCCAGCAATCTGGAAAAAATGGCCGTGTACCCGACCACCCTCGGCATCCCGGAACTGCGTGAAGCCATCACCGGCTGGTGCGAGCGTCGCTTCAACGTGCCGACCGGCTGGCTGGACCCGGCGCGCCATGTGTTGCCAGTCAATGGCACTCGTGAAGCCTTGTTCGCCTTCACCCAGACCGTGGTCAACCGGGGCGACGACGCCCTGGTGGTCAGCCCGAACCCGTTCTACCAGATCTACGAAGGCGCGGCGTTCCTGGCCGGGGCCAAGCCGCACTACCTGCCGTGCCTGGACGCGAACGGCTTCAACCCGGATTTCGACGCCGTCTCGCCGGACATCTGGAAACGCTGCCAGATCCTGTTCCTGTGCTCCCCGGGCAACCCGACCGGCGCGTTGATCCCGGTGGACGTGCTGAAAAAACTCATCGCCTTGGCCGATGAGCATGACTTCGTGATCGCGGCGGACGAGTGCTACAGCGAACTGTACTTCGACGAACAGACCCCGCCGCCAGGGCTGCTCAGCGCCTGCGTCGAACTGGGTCGCAAGGATTTCAAGCGCTGCGTGGTGTTCCACAGCCTGTCCAAACGCTCCAACCTGCCTGGCCTGCGCTCCGGTTTCGTCGCTGGCGACGCGGACATCCTCAAGGGTTTCCTGCTGTACCGCACCTATCACGGCTGCGCGATGCCGGTTCAGACCCAACTGGCGAGCATCGCCGCGTGGAACGACGAAGTGCACGTACGGGCCAACCGCGCGCTGTACCGGGAGAAGTTCGACGCCGTGCTGGAAATCCTCAGCCCGGTGCTGGACGTGCAACGCCCCGACGGCAGCTTCTACCTGTGGCCGAACGTGGCCGGCGATGATGCAGCGTTCTGTCGCGACCTGTTCGAACAGGAACACGTGACCGTGGTGCCGGGCTCCTACCTGTCCCGCGATGTGGATGGCGTCAACCCGGGCGCCGGGCGCGTGCGCATGGCCTTGGTTGCACCATTGGCCGAATGCGTGGAAGCGGCGGAGCGGATCCGCGCGTTTATCCAGCGTCGAGGCTGATGGCTGTACCGGACTGAAGTGGACCGCTGTTGTGGCGAGGGAGCTTGCTCCCGCTGGGCTGCGCAGCGGCCCCAAAGCGGTCAACTCAATTTATCTGAAATACTGGGTTGTCAGGTTTTGGGGGCGCTTCGCACCCCAGCGGGAGCAAGCTCCCTCGCCACAATTAGCTTTGCGCAATCTATTTACCCAACCCCAAATTCGCCTCCGCCAGATCCAACTCCCCCAGCACTTCACGCAGCACATCATCCCCGATCTGGTGATGACGGCTGAGGCGATACAACTCCAGCCGCTGCGCCCGAAAAGCCTTCAAGCGCAGCCGGCGTTCCAGCAGGTCCATTTCGAACGCCAGCGCCTGGGCTTCGGCGGAGTCGTTGAACACGTCGAGCTGATGACGATACTCGGACATCAACCGCGCCTTGACCTCGGTCGCCAGCGCCGCTTGGGCCGCATCCGACGTACTGCCCGCCTCGGGCGGTTCTTCCACCTCCAGCGCATGGATCGCCGCTTCAGCGGTTTTGCGCCAGGCTTCGCGAACTTCGTTGCGACGTTTGTCGTCGGGGCTTTTCTCGATGCCCCGCAGCAACAACGGCAAGGCGATACAAGCTGCGATCAACGACAGCAGAATCACCCCGGCGGCAATGAAGATCAGCAGGTCTCGCTCGGGAAACGCCTCTGCGGCGTTCAACAGCAACGGCACCGACAGCACGCCCGCCAGCGTCACCGCCCCTCTCACCCCGCCGAAGGTCAGCAACCAACAGGAGCGCGCTGTCGGCACCAACGTCAACTCGCCCTGGCCACGCCAGCGTCGCAACAGCCCGGACAGGCGCCAGATGCTTTGCACCCAGACAAACCGCAGCACCAACAACACCAGGAAAATCGCCAGCACATCCAGGCAACGGTAGAACAACGTCGGCCAGAGCGTGGTTTCGAGGCGGGTCACCGCCTTGATGATGTCCGGCAGTTGCAAGCCCAGCAGCAGGAAGATCAAGCCGTTGAAGGCGAATTCCAACAGCGACCAGACACTGCGATTGAGCAGCCGCGTGCCGGTCTGGCGCGGCAGCAGGTCGAGCCAGCTCTGCATCATCCCCGCCGCCACCGCCGAGAGAATGCCCGAGGCGCCCAAGCGCTCAGCCAACACATAGGCGGCAAACGGCAGCAGCAACATGAACACCACATGGGTGGCCGGGTCGTCCCAACCCCGGGCAATCATCCACGCCCGCAGCCGGCCCAGCAGCCAACTCAGGGCCACACCGACCAGCAGGCCACCCACCGCCACCAACACAAACGTCAGGCTCGCGTTGGCCAGGGAAAACACCCCGGTGATGGCCGCCGCCAGGGCGAACTTGAACGTCACCAGACCCGACGCATCGTTCATCAGCGCCTCGCCCTGGAGCATGTGCATCAACGGCGCAGGCAGACGGTCGCGGGCAATCGCCGACACCGCCACCGCGTCGGTCGGTGACAGCACCGCTGCCAGGGCAAAGGCCACCGGCAACGGGATACTCGGCAAGAGCCAATGAATGAAGTAGCCGGCGCCCACCACCGTGAACAACACCAGCCCCACCGCCAGCGTCAGGATCGGCCCGCGCAGGCGCCACAGCTCGCGCTTGGGCATGCGCCAGCCGTCGGAGAACAGCAGCGGTGGCAGGAAGAGAAACAGGAACAGCTCAGGATCGAGGGCCACGTGCAGGCCCAGGGACGGCCAGGCCAGCACGGCACCGGCGCCGATCTGTACCAGGGGCAGCGGCAGCGGGATCAACCGTCCGATCAGGCGCGACACGCCTACCAGCATCAACAGGATCAGGACGGTATAAGCGCTTTGCATAACGGCTTTCCACTGGCAGCGACACACATCCGGCAACAGCTTGCCGTTGAAGTGCCATATTAACCGCCTAGGATTAACTTGGCCGTTACACCTATGTCGCAGCAGCTCTTTAGTGAGCAAGCTGTGGGAGCAAAGCTTGCTCGCGATGAAAACACCTCGGTCTGGCAGAAGACCGCGTCATCGTTCATCGCGGGCAAGCCTCGCTCCCACAACCGTCCGGTCATGGCATAATCCTTCACCTTTTATTTCCAGCACCTGCAAAGGGGGCAGTTCCTTGACCGATTCAAGCAAAACGTTGCACCTTTTCGGCATCAAAGCCTGTGACACGATGAAAAAGGCGCGCACCTGGCTCGATGATCACGCTGTGCACTACGACTTTCACGATTACAAGACCGCCGGCATCGACCGTGAACACCTGACCCAATGGTGCAACGAGCATGGCTGGCAAGTGGTGTTGAACCGTGCCGGTACGACCTTTCGCAAACTCGACGACGAACGCAAAGCCGATCTCGACCAGACGAAAGCCATCGAACTGATGCTCGCCCAACCCTCGATGATCAAGCGCCCGGTGCTCGATCTCGGTGACCGAACCCTGATTGGCTTCAAGCCAGATATTTATGCGGCAGAGATCAAGTAAGCCTGCCCAGTCCATTTTGTAGAGGTAATTTCATGTCCACTACCCTGTTCAGCCTGGCCTTCGGCGTCGGCACCCAAAACCGTCAAGGCGCCTGGCTGGAAGTGTTCTACGCACAGCCGCTGCTCAACCCGTCGGCCGACGTCGTCAAAGCCATCGCGCCGATCCTCGGCTACAGCGAAGGCAACCAGGCCATCACCTTCACCACCGCCCAGGCCTCGCAACTGGCTGAAGCCCTCAAGGGCGTCGATGCCGCACAAGCTGCCCTGCTGACCCGCCTGGCTGAAAGCCACAAGCCCCTGGTTGCCACCCTGCTGGCCGAAGATGCCCAACTGAGCTCCACCCCTGAGGCCTACCTCAAGCTGCACCTGCTGTCCCATCGCCTGGTCAAGCCCCACGGTCTGAACCTGGCCGGCATTTTCCCGCTGCTGCCGAACGTGGCCTGGACCAGCCAGGGCGCGATCGACCTGGCCGAACTGGCCGAGCACCAGCTCGAAGCCCGCCTGCGTGGCGAACTGCTGGAAGTGTTCTCGGTGGACAAGTTCCCGAAAATGACCGACTACGTGGTCCCGGCCGGCGTGCGCATCGCCGACGCCGCGCGGATCCGCCTGGGCGCCTACGTGGGCGAAGGCACCACGGTCATGCACGAAGGTTTCGTCAACTTCAACGCCGGCACCGAAGGCCCGGGCATGATCGAAGGCCGTGTCTCGGCGGGCGTGTTCGTCGGCAAGGGTTCGGACCTGGGCGGCGGTTGCTCCACCATGGGCACCCTGTCGGGCGGCGGCAACATCGTGATCAAGGTCGGCGAAGGCTGCCTGATCGGCGCCAACGCCGGCATCGGCATCCCGCTGGGCGACCGCAACACCGTGGAGTCGGGCCTGTACGTGACCGCCGGCACCAAGGTCGCCCTGCTGGACGAAAACAACCAATTGGTGAAAGTGGTCAAGGCCCGCGACCTGGCCGGCCAGCCCGACCTGTTGTTCCGTCGCAATTCCGAGACCGGCGCAGTGGAATGCAAGACGCATAAGTCGGCCATCGAGCTGAACGAAGCACTGCACGCCCACAACTAAGCTTCACACCACCACCTGTGGGGGCGGGCCTTTGTGGGAGCCGAGCTTGCTCGCGATGAACGATGACGCGGTCTTGCAGTTAAACCGTGTCGCGACCATCGCGAGCAAGCTCGGCTCCCACACAAAAAAAGCCCCGCTCCCACAGGGTCCGGCGTCATTCCAGCAGGGCCCGAAAGCATGTTGATCCAATCCCCCTGGCGTGCCGATTTCCCGGCCATCGCCGCCCTGCAACGGCAAGGCCAGACCTACCTGGACAGCGCCGCCACCACGCAAAAACCCCAAGCCCTATTGGATGCCCTGACGCATTACTACGCCAACGGCGCGGCCAACGTGCACCGGGCGCAACATTTGCCGGGCGCCCATGCCACCCAGGCGTTCGAGGACAGCCGCCTCAAGGCCTCGCAATGGCTCAATGCCGGAAACTGCGGGCAAGTGGTCTTCACCCACGGCGCCACTTCGGCGCTGAATCTGCTGGCCTACGGGCTGGAACATTTATTCAACCCGGGCGATGAGATCGTCATCAGCGCCCTGGAACACCACGCCAACCTGCTGCCGTGGCAGCAGTTGGCCGAGCGTCGTTCGTTGACCCTGGTGGTGTTGCCACTGGATGCCGACGGGGTGATCGACCCTGGCGCCGCCGCCGAACTGATCGGCCCCCGTACGCGTTTGCTGGCGGTGAGCCAGTTATCCAATGTGCTGGGGGCTTGGCAACCCGTGCCGGCGCTGCTGGCGCTGGCCAAGGCCCACAGCGCGCTGACGGTGATCGACGGCGCCCAAGGCGTGGTCCATGGCCGCCACGACGTGGAAGCGCTGGGCTGCGACTTTTACGTGTTTTCCAGCCACAAACTCTATGGCCCCGACGGGCTGGGCGTGCTGTTCGGCCGTACCGAAGCCCTCGGCAAGCTGCGCCATTGGCAGTTCGGCGGCGAAATGGTGCAACAGGCCGATTACCACAGCGCCACCTTCCGTCCGGCGCCGCTGGGCTTCGAAGCCGGCACGCCGCCGATTGCCAGTGTGATCGGGTTGGGCGCGACCCTGGACTACCTGTCCGCCCTCGATCCGCAAGCGGTCATCGACCATGAGGCGGCACTGCACGACTACCTGCGCCATGGCCTGCAGGCCCGCAACGGCATTCGCCTGCTGGGCAACCCGCGCCTGGCCCTGGTCAGTTTCGTGGTCGAAGGCATCCACAACGCCGACCTGGCGCACCTGCTGACCGAGCAAGGCATTGCCGTGCGCGCCGGGCATCACTGCGCGATGCCGCTGTTCAAGCATTTGCAGCTGTCCGGGGCGATTCGGGTGTCGTTGGCGTTGTACAACGATTCCGCCGACATCGAACGGTTCTTCGAAGCCCTCGACCAAGCCTTGGAGATGTTGCGATGAACCTGCCAGCCGATGCCGCCACGGCGCTGCAGATCTTCCGGGACGCGTCAGGCTGGGAGCAACGGGCCCGGCTACTGATGCAATGGGGCGAGCGTCTGCCGCCCCTGAGCGACGCGGACAAGTGCGAGGCCAACCTCGTCCACGGCTGTGAAAGCCAGGTGTGGTTGGTGGGTCGCTTGCACGACGGGCACTGGCAGTTTTCCGCCAGCAGCGATGCGCGGTTGATCCGCGGGTTGGTGGCGTTGCTGCTGGCACGGGTCAACGGGTTGTCCGCTGACGAGTTGCAACAGGTGGATCTGCCGGATTGGTTCAACCAACTGGGATTGTCGCGGCAGCTGTCGCCGTCGCGTAGCAATGGCTTGAATGCGGTGCTAAAGCGGATGTTTGAACTGGCGCAATGATTGTGGCGAGGGAGCTTGCTCCCGCTCGGCTGCGAAGCAGCCGCCTTGGGTT
>NZ_JACNDD010000131.1:0-19196 GCF_017351395.1 Pseudomonas sp. FW305-28 | reverse complement strand
CGATTTTGTTAGCGAATGGATTTTCTCAAGCTTGGAATGCGCAAATATTTAACTACGCAAACCTTCTTGAAGCTGCGAACTTCGGTGAACGAGACGCAATAATTAGATCGTTATTCACAAATTTGAATACCTATGATTTTGAAGCAATCATGAGGCAATTGGTCGCAGCCGAGATTGTTTGCAAAGCATATGGGGTAGAACAGGCAACCATTAATCTAATAAAGCAAGATCAGGAGAAGCTGAAACAAGCTTTAATAACTGCGATTTCGAACACCCATCCACATGTGCCGAATGAAGTCTCGGATGCGCAATATACCTTCGTGCGTAAATTTATCTCCGGCTTCAACAAAATATTCACTGTTAACTACGACCTGCTGCTTTACTGGTCTAGAAATAAGAATGATTTGCCACCGCACAATTATAGAACTGACGATGGGTTTCGAGCCCAGCAGCGATGGGCAGGGCATAGCACAAATCAAGAAGTTCATTTTTTGCATGGAGGACTCCATATATACGATACTGGCTCAAACATAAAAAAACATGCCTTTACTGAGGATGGAGAAACAATTATCGAGCAGGTTAGACAAAATCTTGAGCAGGGAAAGTTTCCCCTATTTGTTTCCGAGCCCGGTCATGAGGGTAAGCTCAAGAAGATCGAACACAATCCGTACCTTAACTATTGCTTTCAGGAACTAAGAAATCTCAAAGGGACGCTATTTATATACGGACACTCAATGGATGAGAACGACAAACACATTTTCAGTCAGATTAAGAATAGTCAGATAAGCAAAGTGTTCGTGAGTATTTACGGCAATGAGTATAGTGAGGCAAATACAAGAGCTAAGGCAAATGCGCACGCATATCTTCACCGGCCTGGGCTCAATGTGGATTTCTTTGATGCCGCAACGGCCCCGGTGTGGGCGTAACATAACGGTTTGGTTAGATTATTAACACTTTAGCTCAGCAGATAACTCGAATATTAATCACGGCAAAGAACAAAGAGGGACAGATTTATTTTTAAGACAAGACCTCAAAGCTTATCTAGAAATAAATCTGTACGCTTTTCGCGACTTTCGCTCCCTGTCGGGCCAAGCCTCTCCCGCCTTTATAAAAATTTGGGAGAGGAATACTAAATCAAAACTCTTTCTGCCTGCCCACCTTTCTTCCAGTTGAATATTTTTCTCTACTACGATCAGCATGAAGATCACGATCGTCTTTAGTCTCCAACAAACTGGATATTTTATCTAGTAAATAGCGAATCTCTTTATTCCTATTTTTTAGAGCAACCTCATGATCATCGTTAACCTTTCTTCGACCAACTCTGAAAGTTGCGGAAACTTTAGGGAAAATTTCGACTTCAATTGTGCTCTGCCGCAATCTTCTTGTACGCGGCACGCCCACATCATCAATACTAACAACTCGCAATTCATCTAACGAAATATCTGACTGACTAGTTTCCCAGAAACCTCGCCGTCCAACACGCTCACGCGCAAGTCTACGACCAAGGCTGTCCCCAATAAATATATAGTCGGAGCCTGGAGTGAAGGCGGAAAAAAGAGCAAACCAAAGTGGTGCAAGTTTTAGTTTCGGGAACAAATCATACGCCAGAGACAAATACTGCAATGACCCGCCTCCAACTCTTGCAGCCAAATACCCTGCAATAATGGAGTTTGAGCTCTGAGTACCGCGTCCCGATACTAGTATTTCAGTTATTGCTTCATCAAAGGCTCTTACCCGTGCCTCTCTACTACCATCCATGAGTTTCAACGCATTTCGCGAAGCTGGTAGATTTTCGGTAATAAGTTCCCACTCTAATGTAATTGATTTCCGCCCGAGTAAAACTGCACCTATAAAGTCAAGCGTACCAGGGGCTGATGGTTCCTGTAGCAACGAGTAAGATTTACTATTATATGTCAAGCTATCAAGAACTAGCTTCCAAAAACCAATAAGCTCTTCAACTGATAGAGGTAGCATTTCGCCACCAAGCAAATCCCTTGCCTCTGACCAACGATCAGCCAACTCATCAATCTGATCGCTTTTATCATCATAATTTACCATCTGAATTACTGAGTCAGAAAATGTACCAAAGCAAGCAGATACAGGTACATCTGCAACTCCGGCTTTTTTTCCACCCATTTGGACATATGCCTCAGCAATTACGACTGCGACAAAGCGAGACAATATATCTTCAGGTAGCCCTTGTACCTTATTAAATATCCTACGCGCGACCCCAAGGCCTATAACGTTAAAGAACGCTGAAAATGGTTTATACGATCCGACATACGTACTCACAAAAGCAAAAAAATCTACCAAATCCGCGTCTGGAACTATAATTAGAGGAGCCTCTGGGGTTTTCAGCGTAGGTTTTCTGCTCCAAACAAGAAGAACCTCCCCACTCTGCACATCCAGAATCTCGCTCTTAGCGGTATTATCTCTAGCAGGGAGCGTAATTCGATCCCCTAGCCAAGATACGAAGTCTTTTCGACCCATAGATAATGTATACATCTCAGCCTCTAGCCTTAAATAATTCAGCAGCAGAAACAGGGTGCTGCGAGTTAACAGTCAAGAGAGCGATTCCTTTCTGGATATACCCAGGCAGCGCCCTTTCCGAATAAATAGCAAGCGATGTTTTTGCTCGAGATACAGCGGTGAACGACATGTTTTTTTGCGCCTTAAATCTGGTCACTTTGTCCATGGCCAGCAGATGCAGCGCTCTGAACTCAAGGCCCTTAGCCCCATGAATTGTCGTTATTACAATACGTTTCTCTGGCTCAAATGAGTGATATCCAAGTGTGCTATTTTGGACTTGGGTATCACCGTTAATATCAGACAACCCGAAGACTCTGGCGACCTCGGTCACATCCGCATTTTTAGGGCACAGAACACCAATTAATCCAAGCGGATATGCCCGTAACTGATCACGAACGGAGTCGATGCATTTTGCTATTTGCTGCTCCAGCGATAGACCAGAAAAGTCCTCTACGGTAGAGGGATTATCACTCTCCACATAATTACAATTAATTTCCAGCGATAGGTCTGTACCATTGTGATTGCGAATACCATCGGCGACTTTACATATCTCTAGACCGTTACGATAATGATGCGGCAAACTTTTTACATCATCACAGAATGCCTTTAGTGCGTCCAAACCACCGTTCTGAGAGTATATGCGCTGGCGCTCATCCCCGACAGCAAATATACGATCTGCAAAGGACGAAATGACCTCTATTTCATCTGCAGAATAGTCTTGGGCTTCGTCGAGTAAAATACAGTCAAACCGATCTTCTAAATTCCCTCGCATAGATAGGGACTTCAACCCTTGAAGGATAGCGTCCCGAACATCATCAAAGTCGCCTTCCGAATCAACTTCGATACCATTAGACTCTAGTAAACCTCGGGCCCATGAAACATATGTCTGTATCCGCTCAGGAGGAAACGTGTACTGATCTGCCCCCATCACTAAAAATTCACGCAATACTCTACCAATGGTTAGCACAGAGAAATTCTTTAAGCTATTCGCATGCAAATATTTCGCCCGCATAACTAACAGGTTCGTCTTCCCTGAGCCAGGCGGTCCTAAAACTAAAAAATTTCCGTTCATATCGAGGGAGATTACCTCCTTCTGGTTATCGTCAAGCTTTTCAATATCTGCCCACCATGTCTCTTCCATAAAACCCTCTGACAGTTATTTATTCCTGAAATTTATCAACGCACTTAAAAAGCGCATCCTCTAACGCACTCATAACTCCGCCAGCGTCAAAGACACCGTCATAAAAATCTTCGAATCCAGAACAATCTATGCCTCCAGGAATCGCATCACGAAAACCTTCAAAAGATAACGTGAGAGCTCTCTCTACTGCATCTCTGATCAAGATATGGACGACAAAAACCAACCCATCATCCAACCCGAAGTCTGAGCTAGCGGCGAACTTTACAACAATACATCTAGAGCATTTTTTATTACCCAAAAAACTAACCGGAGGTAACACATCCGCTCTTATATTTCTAATACCTACCGATATAAAATCTTTTGCCTCACCAAAAAAGAAATTTTTATCCGCCTCCGTTTCGGCTCGCTGCTCTCTTCGTTCCAATCCCTGAGCGCGTTTGAAAGACAACCTATCTAGGACCTTCTGTTTTGCAGATACTCCTTCAGCCGGAAAAAGCTTTTCGAGCGAAAAGTCTTCCCAAGTCAAGCATCCCAGCCTTAACTCTGGCTTCTTTAAAAGGCAACATCTTGCGACGTGTATTAATCGATGGAGGGTTTCAGGCCCCTCGATGACAGGAACTTCGTTTTGGACCGCGTTAACAAGCCGCGCATATGGAATAGTACTCTCCTCAAACAGCCTCCGACGCATGATCAGGTCATGCATTACTCCGCCTATCTGATAGAAAGTGAGTGCTCGCCACCCCGCTATATCGTGAGATTCATTTCTTAACAAAAATTCTGGCGAGCTATATTGTAAAGTTCCAACAAACTGCTGAATACCATCACCATCAGTTAAGCCGGCCTCACCCACCACTTTAATAACACCAAAGTCAAGCAACACCAGTCGGCTATAATCATCAAGCAAAACAATATTTTCAGGCTTTATGTCCCGATGAACTAAATTCCGACTTTCTAGAAACTGAGCAGCGCTTGCAAGCTGGCTTATCAAAGTAGGTACTTTATCAAGTGGTACCTTATCGAGAACTCGCTTTAAATTCTCCCCTGACAAATATTCCATGACCAAATAATGATTACATGATTCGTGATCGAAGCCGCCGCCTATCACCGCTACCATATTAGGATGATGCACACCAACCAACTGCAACTCTCTCTCAATTCGAGCCAGTTGAACCCGATCTCCATAACGTTGAATTAACTCATCATCGAATATCTTCAACGCAACCTTCTGGCCGTCATCTGCAAACGCTTCAAATACGGCAGCAGATTTTCCGTTATCTATAAGTGCCCCTACACACCAGTTCCCAATAATCTTCCCGGCGAAATCTTTTTCCCATTGCGCGGCCTTTACAGCATCCATACATTCACCTTCGACTGGTGTTTACAATTCAGCGGTGCATCGGGTACTCAATCATTGACACCCTCTGCTCCCTGCTCGCACTCAACGGGTACCACTAGGCACGAATCTACACGAATCCATTGGGCCTTGGCACGCTTCAACCGAAACAGATTACGTACGTGCTTCTAAGCTGTGAATGACTGAAAAAGGTAGCCGCATGATCCGCTGCCTAATCAGCGTTTCATTTAAGATGCATCCTACAACGCACATAGAAGGGAGATTTATCGCGTCCATAGGACAAAGTATTAAAGAGTGCTTCGCACAGTAGATTTGAGGGAAGCTTTAGGTGTCGATCAATAGCCAGATTGCCCTGGAGGATAGGTACGTAAGCGCCCGAGTTCGATTCCACTGACCTCCATAACTAGCTGATTTATTTATAGTTACCTATCGGGGTACGCCAAATTTTCCACCGAATTCCAGACCCGCAGAAAACCTAGCCCCGCCGACTACTACCGTTCGTCTGGTGCCGCACCATACAAAACAAAGCCCTCGCAGAAATGCGAGGGCTTCGTTGTTTCTAGGTGCTCACTTTTCCTCCACCCCCTAAAAACCTGTGGGAGCGACTCACTCATCGCTTAGGAAAACCCTGGCCGTTCAACCACCAAACAAAGATCAGAAAACAGCCGTCGCCGTTAGCCAGCAGCGATTGAGTGCCGGTATCGGGATCAACGAGAATCATCGTGCCGGGATGGATGTTTGACTCTCATCCTCACCGCGCACCGTTGGTAGGATCTCCCTCTGCAAGCATACGCTTCAAGCATTCACGCTCCTGGGCACCGGGTAGCACGCCCGTTGTTATTGCCTGCAGCACACTGACCCCCTCTTCGTTGAGTACCCTGACCTCGGCTTTCGCATGACCGCGTTCATCGATGTCAACGATGAGCCAATGGCAGGTCATCTGTTCCTCTGGGTACACGGGACGCTTGAACTCCAAACTCATGCCGGTGGCCAACCAACCGATCTGCCCGCCGATCTCGGTAATCAGACTTGCCGTTAGCAGGCCATGAGCAATAGGTGCCTTGAACCTGCGCAACTGCGCGTAATGCGCATCGCAGTGGACCGGGTTGTAGTCCCGAGAGATCTGCGCGAATTGATGGATATCGTCTCGCGAAAAACAGCGGACAACGGTGAAGCGGTCTCCTACGTTGAGTCCTTCGGCGGCACGTTCTCTCGGGCTTTTCATAAAGGCTTCCTGGTAGCGGCGGGGCGCTCGTTAAAAAGTGTGCTCGGGACCAGGAAATGTCCCGGCTTCCACATCCAGTGCAAAATCTCTTGCCGCTGTTTGAAGTACGGAACGGAGGTCGGCGTACTGTTTGACGAATCGCGGCAGGCGCCCCTGACGCAAACCGGCCATATCCTGCCAAACCAGTACCTGAGCATCACATTGGTTTCCGGCACCGATCCCGACGGTAGGTATGGAAATAGCGTGGGTGATCGCGGCTCCGACTTCACCGGGTACCATCTCGATCAAAACCGCGAAGGCACCGGCGGCTTCCAGTGCTTTGGCGCTGTCTATCAAGCGCTGTGCATCGTCACCTCGGCCCTGCACACGATAGCCGCCCAGTTGATGTTCCATCTGTGGTGTGAAGCCGATGTGTGCCATGACGGGGATGCCCGAGCGAGTGAGCTTTTCGATGTGTGGCAGCAACTCAATCCCGCCTTCGAGTTTGACGGCATGGGCACCGGCTTCCTTCATGAATCGAACGGCGGTATGCAGGCACTGTTCCGGTGAGGCCTGATAGGAGCCGAAAGGCAGGTCGGCAATCACCAGTGCCCGCTGTGTCGAGCGGTTGACTGCTCGCACCAGAGGGATAAGTTCGTCGACGGTGACCGAAAGCGTTGATTCGTTGCCGTAGACATTGTTAGAGGCGGAGTCGCCCACCAGCAGGACAGGTATGCCGGCATCCTCGAAAATGGCGGCGCTGTACATGTCATACGCCGTCAACATCGCCCACTTGCGACCTTCCACTTTCATCTGTTTGAGGTGCGGGATCCGGATTCGTGTCGCAGGTTTTGTCTGGGGGGAACGGTCGTAGGGTGAAGTTTGCTCGCTCATCGGGACGTCTCGCTGACAGGATGGGTTAGGCGTGTAACTGCTCGATCAACAGCACTAGCGCGATGATGATCATGATCACTCCAGACAAACGGCTGACCAGATGCGCAGCGGCAGGGCGTGCTCGAAGTACGACTTGTGAGCCAAATCCGACCAGCAGATAGATCACTCCACAGCTGATGGTGTGGATCAGCCCGAGTGCAATCATCTGCATGGGCACAGGCCACGGCGCGGTGGTGTCGGTGAATTGCGGCAGGAGCGCCAGAAACAGCAGAAACACTTTCGGATTCAGCCCGCTCACGCAAAGTCCCTTTAGCGCCCATCGCGCCCATGAGTCGGTCGTTTGGCTTGCATCGGCGTGCGGTGTGGAAGGGCGAGCAAGCATATTGGCCCCCAACCAAAGCAGGTAACCCGCGCCGGCCACCGTCAGCACGGACAATGCCAGCGGGTGATTGGCTATCAACGTGCCAACACCGGCCGCGACGATCATCGTGGCGATCAGGTGGCCGGATAACAGTCCACCCACGGCAGGAATAACAACGCGATGCTTCAAGCCTGCGGATATCGCGTAGGCCCAATCTGCACCCGGGGTGATGACGAACAGAATCGACACGGCCCAGAACGCGGCGAACACACTGAAGGTCATGGCGTCACCCACGCCGGTTGATACAACGTTGTTCTTGTCATCATCGCTTCCCATCAATCCAGGATCGCGCCTCTTTGGAAAGGCTCGGTCGTTTATGGCTGAAGGAAGAATAATGAAAGTCGGCTAGAATATTCTTTCAAAGATTGTCGTGACGACACTACGTATTGGAAGGTTTTACTGCGTGGACAGAATTGATCGAAATATTCTTGCCGAATTGCAAAAGGATGGTCGCCTTTCGGTCACTGAACTGGCTGAACGGGTCGGCCTGAGCCTTTCACCTTGTCATCGTCGAGTGCGAGCATTGGAAGAGTCCGGTGTATTGCTCGGCTATCGGGCGCAACTGGACCCCGCCGCGCTCGGCCTGAACTTTTCCGCCATGGTATTCGCCACCCTGCGAGAGGGGGATAGGCAAGCGGTAGAGGCGTTCGAAGCGGCGCTCATTGAGATCCCCCAGGTGGTTGATGCGCAAAGATTGTTTGGCGAGCCGGATTATTTGCTGCACGTCATCGCCCAGGACCTGCCGGCCTTTCAGCGACTGTATGACGAGAGCCTTTCAACATTGCCCAATGTTCAGCGGCTGACCTCGACGCTGGTGATGAAACGGGTTGTCCAGGATCGGCCGCTGCCGCTGTGAGCTTGCGTAGTCGCCGTGCAGTTGAAGGGCCGCTTTTAGCCGACTCTGTTGAAAAAGTCGCTCAGCCCAAACGGCCTGATCATTGGCTGTTAAAACGCTTTTTTTGCACGCTGCTACATGAAACCCGAGTCCGGAAGCCTCTGCCAAAAGAAAAAACTCAATCTCGGATGCGTACTTTTCTGATGCGCAAACCATGGCCGACTTTTTCAACAGAATCAGCCCTCTGCTGCCTGTCGCCACGGCAGCTTTTGGGTTTTCACTTATACGTTGCGTACTCGCTAACTTAACCGCTCAGCCGCTTTGCGATAAACCTGCTCACGCTCGCGTTTATCGACGGCCACCACAAACACCATGACCTCCTGATAAACCAGCCGATAACCGCTGCTGCGCAGTTTAATCTTGTAGCAGTCGGGCAAGGCATGCCGACGGTTGGCCTCAATACGCGGATTGAGCAGAATCGTGGCTAGCTTCTTCTTGAGCTGCTGGCGCACGGTATCCCCCAATTTATGCCATTCCTTTAACGCCCGCGCATCGAATTCGAGGCTATAGGTCATCCAGTGAAACCTTAACCCGCTGGGGATTAGCCAGCCGCTCGCGAACCGTTGCGATCAAGGCTTCATCGTCCTCGGTCATCAGAACTGGCTTAAAGGGCAACTGACCGCGCTCTGCTACGTATTGCAAGGCTTGGCGCATCAGCTCTGAAGGGGTAACGCCGAGCCTCTCCAGCTCGCGGTAAGCTCGCGCCTTGAGGTCGTCGTCGATACGGACATTGATGGACGCCATGGAATAGCCCTCGCTGTAATGACATTGGTCTTTACAGTGAGTCTTTATGCTAAATTATGAATTGGCAATAATTATGGCGTGTCCATAAAAAGGGATAATTGCATGAGCAGCATATTTCAACGCCCTGAACTGGCTGAATCGATGGCAAATCAGCTGCTCCATCCAGGCGTGCTCGATGAAGGCCTGCGCTCAGGTCTGTTCCTGTCTGGCTTGCGCCGTACAGGCAAAACGACTTTTCTGAGAAATGACCTCATTCCGGCCTTGGAAGAAGCGGGCGCTCTGGTCATCTACGTTGATCTATGGAGCGACACCTTGGCCAACCCGGCCACGCTCGTGCACAACGCCATACATAAAACGCTGAAAGATCTGCAAACGCCGGGCTCCTCTGCCCTGGAAATACTCAAGCGCGTCAGTAATGTCGAGGCAGGCGCCGCAGGGTTCAAATTCGGCTTCAAACTCGACAGCATCGGTAACCCCGACGGCCCGACACTGGCGCAAGCACTGACAGAAGTCGTCGACCAAGCCAAGACCGACTTGGTCCTGATCATTGACGAAGTGCAGCACGCCATCTCCTCCGACGATGGCAATCAAATGCTCTTGGCCCTCAAGGCCGCACGCGATGCAATCAACCCTCGCCCGAATACACCGGGTTACTTCTTGTTTATCGGAACCGGCTCCCACAGGGCACAAGTCAGCGAACTGACCGCCAAACGCAACCAGGCGTTTTCCGGCGCCACATCAGCCGCCTACCCGCTGCTCAAAGGTGACTACGTGGAGTTCCTGCTCAACCGACTTGCCATGACCGTGAAAAAAGAAAAGCTGCCGTCCGTGGAGACCGCTATCGAGGCGTTCAATACCTTGGGCAATCGACCCGAGGAGATGCTCAAGGCTCTACGCCAACTCTTGCAGCAGGACGGAGACCCCGACCTCTTTCTTCCCGTAATCGCCAGCACTCTACGTTCGGCTGCAGCGAACATCGAGCTGGAAAAAGTCGAGCAACTGGGCAGCCTGGCCCTGGCGATTTTCAACAAAATTGCATCTACAGAAGGCGATGCTCGAGGGATTTTTTCCATCGACGCAGCGGCCGAGTATTCAAAGTCAGTAGGGCGAGAGGTGCGGGTTGAAGAGATTCAACCGGTGGTAATCGCGCTAGTAGCGGAGAACATCATCATGCGGCGCGGGCATGGGATTTACGCGATTACGGATCAGTTTGTTCAGGAGATTTGGCTGGAGCAGCGGGTTTTGATTGAGGGGAGTTAGGGGCTGGCTGGTCATGGACTGGCGAAGCCGGTGTAAGAGCCCACAGCAAATTTGCGCAATGCTTCACTAACCGTATCGGTGTCCGTCCGCAAACGTAGCACTCCTGCGCACAGGCACCTCACTTTCGATTCGGAAAATAAATACGTCCCCTTTTTCATACTGGGGTATCGATATTCCTACCCCCCCCGCCTCCGTCGCAACTCGCCAAGACCTATGCATTCCTTAATTTCGCAAGAAATCCAGGATCGCTTGACTGGTAGCCTCCGCTTTCTCCTCAAGCACCCAATGCCCAGTATTTTGCAAGATCAAGGAATGGGGTTGCGAGGTAATGTGCTGCACTTGCTCGGCCAACGTCTTGCCTCTTGAGTGATCCCCGCCAATGGTGAGCACCGGGAGGGTCAGTTTATTTTCAGCGAATGTCTGGTTGTCATTTGCGTCATGCTCTATCCAGGCCGAATAAAGCTTGAAAGCCGCGCCCATGCGCCCTGACCGGGAATAGTCGTTCAACAAGGCCTCACGCACCTCTTGCGTTACCTTGGGATTTCCTGGGTAAACGAACTCATCGAAAAACATGTCCAGGTAAATCTTTTCTTTACCCTTGATCATTTTTTCGGCGGTGCTTCCAAAGAAGCGAAAATGCCACTTGCTCGAGATACCGGTTGCGGGATTGCCATTAAAGGGAATCTCCCACCCTGGAATGCCCGGGATAAAGCCGTCCATCAAGACGATGTGTTTGGTTTCGTATGGATAAAGTGCGCCGTAGGCATAGGCGACAATCAAACCCATGTCGTGCCCCACAACATCAACCCGATTCATCTGCAGTTTTTTAATCAGCTCATGCAGATCCAGCGCCATGTTCTTCTTGTCATACCCACTGGCTGAAATATCCGTTTCTCCGGCGCCACGATAATCAGGAACGACAGGGGTGTAGCCAGCGCGCACCAAGCGCCCCATCACGGCCTCCCAGTTCCTCCAGCTTCCCGGAAAGCCATGGATCAGAAGTACCGGTTTTTCACCGTTACCGCTCACCAGATAGTGCATGCGAATGCCGTTCACATCCGCGTATTCACTTCTAAATACTTCACCATCAATGACCATGCCAGGCCCTTCCATCAATGGAATCGTTGCATGCGACTGAGCGGAAGAGGCTGGAAAAGCCAAGATGTCGGAAAGAATAAATTGCCTCATCCTGAAGACCACCTTGAGCCAGATGACTTCTTCCACACTGCGTCCAGACTGGACAAACCTAGCTTGGATGTATCCACAATAAATTCGCCACTGTCAGGACTGACAGTGGCGACGAGTGGATATCGACGATTTTCTGTAATCGCTTCGCCAGCGCCCCATGAAAAGAAGGTTTCAGACCACTGGACTCCAGCCAGTTAGAAGCTACAAGCCAGGTAAAATCTGGATACGCAATTTTGGATTCGCCAGCATCGCGCCACGATTGCCCCTCCTCCAATCGCTGACTACTCTTCAACAGTCGCTGCCAATTCAGCGACCGGGCCTGAGAACCCGAGTAAGATGCAGGCGCTACAGCGCCCGAACCACGTTTTGCGGCGTTTTTTTATGTCCGCATTCCGTGCAATGGCGGCTGTGCGTGGGAGACCTTCGGGTCTGCCGGGTTCCTGTATCTCCGGTTTCTCAGCCTGCGCACAGCTGCCACCCATTCGCCTGAGAACGAACGTGGCAGCTCTCATCTGATATGGGAGTTTATCGATGCATGCCATGGATCTGCTGCAGTCTCGCTTTATCGCTTTGCTAGTCATCGTCCGCCGCCAATTGGCAAATGGAGGTGCTCAATGACCCATCCCAAAGACCTCAAAACCCCAGGCCTAACCCCCTTCTGCTACCACTCCGACCGCCCTTTATTCCGCGTCAACAGCGGCATACCCATCGGCGAAGCCCTGTCTCACGCTTCCGATCTGCTCCACGTTGCCAAGGTCCTGGCCGAGGACGCGGCGATGATTCGCGGTACGGATCGGTATGCCTGGGCGTCGTGTTATTTGCAGGATATGAGCAAGGCCGTCATCGACGACGTGGTGAAGGTGCTGGAGGCGCCGGGGAGTAACCCTGCTTAAGGTCGCAGGCCCAATGCTGCCCGCTGGGTCGAGCAGCATTGGGTTTCTTCCGTATGACAGGAAAGGTTGAAGAAGGGCTGCTTCGCAGCCCAGCGGGAGCAAGCTCCCTCGCCACGGATTAGGGACAGAACACAATGACTGACTGCAATGAGTTTGTGGGATGTCTGAATGGGCTGTGTTCCCGCCACCCTGCCCCTGTCCAAACAGTTTGCAACATATTCATCTAATCAAATCCCCCGCCGATAGCCTCGGATAAGCGCCTGGAATACCGCAAGGCTCTGCTCGCGCTCGACTACACTTTCCCAGAATTCTCCCGCTCCAGGAGCAGTAAGCGATGAAGATCCGCACCAAGGTCATAGGCTCGGGGTTGGTCAGTCTTTCCTTTGCGCTGCTGCTCGGCGGGATCGGGCTGTGGGGCTATCACTCCATGACCGAGGCCCTGGTGCAGAACGAGACCAGCATTTCCGCCATGCGCAAGCACATGGAGGCGGACATGATGCACGACGCCATTCGTGCCGATGTGCTCGCCGCTCTGCTGGTCAAGCCGGGGGATGCCCAGGGGACGAAGGAGGTGCTGGAGGCGTTCGATGAGCATACACAGCGGATGCGCAAGGTCATCGCCGAAAATGCCGAGGCGAAGTTGCCGGGGGATGTCGCCAAGGCGATTGTCGAGCTCAAGCCACAGGTGGAGACCTACATTGATAAAGCCAAGCAAATAATCAGCAAGGCACTGAGCGGCGCCCAGGATGGCCAGGCGTTGCGGGCGGAGTTCGACGGGGCGTTTTCGGCGTTGGAGGAGCGCAACGAGGCAGTGAGTGAGCTGATCGAAAACCAGGCCCAATCCTCGCGAGAACATCAGGACCACAGCATTCACACCTCGGAGCGATGGCTGATCGCGACACTACTGGCCACTTGCGTGGCGCTGGCGCTGTTGTCGTGGAGCCTGCTCAAGGCGGTGCTTACACCGCTGAACAAGATCATCCTCAATACCCAGGCGATTTCCCAAGGGGATCTGCAGCGCTCCATGGGCACGCAAAGCAAGGATGAGCTGGGCCAGCTGCAAGGCGTGATCGAGCAGATGCAGACCAATCTGCGGCAGATGATCGCCACGATCCGCGGCCAGAGCGATGAGTTGCATGGCACGTCCCGGAACCTGGGCGATACGGCGCGGCAGATTGTCTCCAGTGCCGACCAGCAGGCCCAGAGCGCGACCAGCATGGCGGCGAGCATGGAGCAGATGATGGCGAACATCAGCCAGATCCATCAGCACGCCGACAGCGCCCGGACGATTTCGGCGCAGTCCGAACAATTGGCGAGCAGCGGCGGTCAGGTGATTCTCGGGGTGGTAGAAGGCATGAACCGGATCGCCGAGGTGGTCAACCAGTCTTCCAGCAAGATCACCGCGCTGGACGCCTCGTCCGAAGACATTCATTCCATCATCCAGGTGATCAAGAGCATCGCCGAACAGACCAATTTGCTGGCGCTCAACGCCGCCATCGAAGCCGCCCGCGCCGGCGAGGCGGGCCGTGGTTTTGCGGTGGTGGCCGACGAAGTGCGCAACCTGGCGGCGCGCACCACCCAGTCCACCCAGGAAATCACCGCGATGATCGAGCGCATCCAGTCCAGCGCACGGGATGCGGTGGCGAACATGCAGGCGTGTGTCAGCCGCGTGGACGAAGGCGTCAACCTGGCCCAGCAGGCCGGGGTGTCCATCAGCGAAATCCGCACCGGTGCCCGGCATGCGGCCGAAGTGGTGGAGGAAATTTCCCAGACCATTGCCGAGCAATCCAAAGCCAGTGATGAAATGGCCCAGCGGGTGGAGTCGATTGCCGAGCAGTCCCGCGAGAACACCCGTTCGATTCACAACCTGACGCAAACGGCGGATCAATTGAACGATGCGGCGGGATCGATGCAGGCTTCGGTGCAGCAGTTCAAGATTTGATCGGATACCCGTGGCGAGGGAGCTTGCTCCCGCTGGGCTGCCTGGCAGCCCTTTTCAAACCTCGCTCACCTCGAACACAAACGAAATCTCCCGCTTCTGGGCACTCCAGACGTACCGAATATGCTTGCCTTGCACCGGAACCGAAACCGCCGGTGGGCGAAACGCGGCCACGCATTCGTGGCCGGGCAGGCGGACGCTGTTGTACAGCAACCCCCAAGACAAGGTTTCCCGCAGCTGCCGGGCGAACACCTGGGATGGGCCGTAAGCCGTAGGGTCCGGGTTGTGGAGGTGGGGATAGTCGTGGCGAATGTCGTGCAGGGGTTTGACGACCTTGTTGACGTAGGTGCGCATGGTCAGCTCCAGGTCCGGCTCGTTGGTCGCCCCGAGGAATCGCGCCTGGTGGTAGCAGGTCTCGGCGATGGCGGCTTCCTGGCTGCTGGCGGCGTAGTAGACACCGAAGGTGCCGTCGCTGAAGCGGCTGCTTTTGCCAATGTGGGTAAACGCCGCCATCACCGGCGAGGAGCCGGGCCCGGAAACACGGTCCTCGGGACGGACCCGGGACAGCACGCCGGCCTGTTCCATCAGCCGATCGTTGGTCAGCGCTTCCAGGGCGTAGGCCGTGGGCAGGTCTTCCGGGTCGAGTACGTCTTCAAACAGCGAAATCGGAGGGAAGCTGCTGTTGACGATCCGATAGGCCCGTTTCCATTGCGGGTCCGCCAGTGGTGGCATCATTAACCGCGCACTCCGTCGAGGTATCGCCGCACATCGGCGATGTCCACCACCCGCCCGGTCAACATGTAGGACAGCGCCGACTGGCCGTTGAACGGTGCCGCGGTATTCGGGTTGCTGACCCACTGATAGGCACGGTCCCGGCTATTGCTGAAGATAATGCTCAGCGCCTTGTGGATACCCATGAGGTAGGAAATGCGCTCCAGCGTATCGCGAGGCAGCCTCACGTTCTCCGGCAACTGTTTGTATTTGTAGAAGGTCGTGTTGCCCACCTTGCCCAACAAGGTGCGCTGCTGCTCGACGCTGCAACCCCAGAGCGCCATGAGGTTGAAGAAAAACTTCAACGCGACTCGACCCGCATCCGGGGAGTCCAATTGTTGCTGCGCGTTGAGGGTGATGGAGGAAGTCGCCATGGCTTTGGCTCCTTTTTAGCGGGGTGGCGCTTAGAGGATAGTACACATATGGATTATTTTTAAGTTTTTATTCGCAAGTGGACTCCAGCGACACTCTAGTTGAACCCATTCGGCATGGCTTTCCAGGCCAACAAACGCAACCAGGTTCTCACTAATGGGTCTTGGCCAGCATCCACTGGGCAAAATCCGCAAATCCCGCATAAGCTCCAACCATCGCCTCCCGGCGCTTTTCGGCACAAAATCGCGACAAGCGTGGCAAGGTGCATGATGATAGCCGGCATGACCACCTGGCCGGCCCAGGTGCACAACAATAGCGAGCCCACTTAAGCAGAGGGCATTACCTCATGGATAGCAGAACCCTACGCAACCTCATGCGTATCGTGCAGACCGGCTCGTTGTCGGCAGCGGCCGAGCATTCGTGCCTCACGGTGCAGGCGTTGGCGGCGCAGTTGAACAAGGTCGAGGAACAGTTCGGTTTCCGGTTGTTCCGGCGCTCGAACAAGGGCCTGACGTTGACGAGCCAGGGCTCGGAACTGACCCCCTTCATGGATCAAGTGCTGATTGCCACCCGGCAATTGGAAGAAAAAGTCGCGGCACTCAAGACACCGCGACAGCGCACGCTCAAGGTGGCGCTCAATACCACCCTGCCGGCGGAGTTCAACCGACGGATGATCGATCGATTGATCGCCGTGTTCCCCCAGTATCAATTGGAGTTCAGCTACGCCGAGTCGATGGAGAACCTGAGCAAGCTCAGGAACGAAGATTTTGACCTGGCGATCCTGATTGGGCAGCAACAGAGCGGTTTTACCAGCATTGCCATGCCGGATGTGCAGGTGCGGGTGGTTGGCGCCCATTGTGGCGACGAAGACGACTCCCTTGGCCTGCTCGGGGACAAGTTTCAGGTGCGTCCGGCAGAAGAATGTCCGTATTCCCGCAGCTTCCTGCGCTTTCTCGACGCAGGCCTGGGTGAATACGGGTCGAGCCAACGCATGGTGTATTCCTGCAGTGAGACGCTGACATTGTCGTTGATCACGCAGCTCGATGGCCTGGGGCTGGTGTCCCGGGAGGCGGCGCTGCGCAACGGCCTGGCGATTTTCCCGGACTTCGAGGATTTCCTCGAGGTCCGCCTGGCGGTGAATAATCCGGAGTTGTCTGGCCAGGCGCTGCACGATGTGGTGGACCTGACGCTACAGGAACGAACCGAGCGCGATGTACGCCGCCGTGCCCAGCGCCACACTGAGAAACAGGTTGCGGCTGAAATACGCACATAACAGCGTCGGAATCGCGGCATAAAACTCAGGGCGGTCGAGTTGTATCTGCTGGTCCTTGATCAATAATGGGGTCAGGCTGATGGCAGCGACGATCGCCACTGGCAGGTATTCCAGGGCACGGGCGACGAAGGGCGGCCAGTGGTCGGTATTGACCTGCAACGGCAGGGCACGTGGCAGGAAGGTCACGGCCATCATCAGGACCACGACCAGGATCAGGAACGTTTGGTCAGGCATACGCCCACCCCGCAGCCAACGAACGTGGCAATGAAGACATTGAACGGCGAGCTGCCCAGCAGGCTCAGCCCGCCCATGCAGACGACAGCGGCCAGGGCCGCGATCAGTTTGTTGCGGGTGTCGCACAACGAAACCAGCACATAGAGCATCATCGCGGTCAGCGCATAGTCGAGCTGGTATTTGATGAGGTGCGCCGCGTATTGCGCGCACACCGCGCCCAGCAAGCCACCGAGCACCCAGGACGTATGGCAGAACAGGTTGAAACCGACCAGGTAGCGCACGCTCACCGGCGCCCCGCTGCCGAGCTTGACGCTGTGGAAAGCGAATGACTCGTCCGTCAAACCTGCCGCGTAGCACCAGCGCTCGAAACGACTGAGGCCCAGCGCACGCAGGGCCTTGGCCATGTAGACCGACATCAGCATGTGCCGGGCATTGATCAGGAACGTGGTGAGCACGATGGTGGTCAGTGACGCACCGCTGGAAATCAACGCCAGCGCCGCGAATTGCGAAGCCCCCGCGTAGACGAACAGGCACATCGCCACCGGCAACCACAGGGGCAGCCCGGCGTTGACCGCCATCAGACCGAACACAAACGAAACCGTGAAATAACCCGCTACCACCGGACTGGCTTCAGCAAAGGTACGCGAGGCTTGTGGTTCGACCGCCAGCGGCTGGCTGGAAGTCTTGTTCATAAATCCCTCTCGAAGGTGATTTCACCCCGAGGCTCACAGAACCCCTGGGCGGCCCAGAAACGCTTGCCGGCCAGATTAGCATCGTCGACGAAAAGGAACATGCGCAGCACGCCTACCCGCTTCATGTCAGCCGAGGCGGCCTCGACCAGGCGCTGGCCCAGGCCTTTGGTGCGATGCTGCGGGCTGACCGCCAAGTGATTGATCGTGCCACGGGTACCGAGCATGCCGCCGATCACCGCGCCCACCACGTCACCGCTCGCATCGATGGCCAGGTACGCGGTGGTGGTGTCCTGCAACAACACACCGCGCAAGAATCGGGCGTCCTGCCATTCGCAGAACGACACTTCGTCGAAACCGCGAAAGAACCGCTCCAGTCGCTCGGCGTCCCGGACCATGGCCCGGCGCAACAGGACCTGCTGCACCGGGTCGTCCATGGGTTCGAGCCGTTCAGCGAACAATGTCGAAAGCGGTCCCGGGCCGCGAGAAGGAAATGGCCAGGATCTGCCGGTAGGCCATGTCATGGCTATGGGTGTTGCGCGCCGGGGTCACGTAATGGCGCATGTCGCGGTCCAGGAAGAACGTGGTGTCGAGGATGTCCTCGTAGGTCGTCGCCGCCAGTTGTTCTTCCTGGGCGCTGTACAAACGGCTCTCCGCACCCGCCACATTCTGGCGGCCCCAGAAGTGCACGCCGCTGAACGGATAGCCGTCGCAGTGAATCCCTTCGGGGGTGATTTCCAGTTGTTTGCCCGGCTTGATCTCGATGCGGATCTGATGGATCTGGCACTGCCAGATTTCATCGTGCAAGTCCTGGGGCAGGACATTCTTGTACACCTCGAAGTCCGTGTCGATCAGGCTGCGCATCACCGGCGAATTGATCACTTCGTTGGAGAAGTCCTGGAAGTGACGCTCCAGTCCGCCGACATAGCTGTTGTTGGCCTTGGACTGAACGTAGGCCCGGTGTTCGAGCTGCTTGAGCTCTCGGGTCGTAGGGTTGTATTCGAAGTCACTGTAGCGGCGAAAACGCATGCCTGACTCGGCCTGGCCGTAGTAACTGTCGGGCTCCATGTTTTCCCAGCTTTTGGTCAGCCGGACAAAATCGCCGAAATGACCGTAGAGGTTGAAGTCCCCACCGCGAACGTTGACGTATTTGTCACGTCTCAGCGCTTCGCCCACTTCCCTGTTCAGAACGATCATTTTTCATAGGTCTCCACTGCATTGAGCGGCCTAATCTAGTAGGTGCAGGATTTACGTCCATGAGAAAGTATTTGAGGCATTTCAAGCGACGCTTGAAACGGAGGGCAACGTTGCATTAGTACGACTTTTTCTCGGGAAAACAGGCTGTTTCAGTGGCTTTTCTTGCGCAAAAAGCCAAAAGAACCCGAGTTTGGCGTC
>NZ_JACNDD010000130.1:0-19317 GCF_017351395.1 Pseudomonas sp. FW305-28 | reverse complement strand
TTTTACGACTGCTGCGCAGCCGAGCGGGAGCAAGCTCCCTCGCCACAAAAGCGGGGGGCGCTTTTTGATGGCGCCGTTCTAGTACACCCATACCTCCACCCGCCGATTCCGAACCCTGCCTTCATCCCCGCTATTGGCCGCCACCGGCATCAAGGCGCCGAACCCTCGTACTTCCCGCAACGCCACGCCGTATTTGACCAGTTCACGGCGCACCGCCATGGCTCGCAGTTTGGACAGCAGGTCGGCCCGCGCCGGGTCGTCCTTGGCGTCGCCAAAACCTACCAGGGTCACGCGTCGGTCGGCTTTGCCGTGCTGCTGTATATAGTCGAGCACGCGGCTCAGGTCCTGGTGGGCCTTGTTGTCCAGGCTGGCGCTGCCTTCTTCAAAGCGAAAATTCACGGTCAAGCGTTGGGCGTGGCGGCTCAGGGCCTGGTACCCCTCGGGCATCAGTGCATTCGGCGTGACGGCCATGGCCTGGACGGTCTGGGCGATAAACCCGTTCGCCGCGACGATGGCCTGGCCTTTATCGCTTTGGGTAAACGCCACCAATGCCTCGGCCCACGGGTTGGTGCCCCAGGGGGGCAAATAGAAGAACAGGCGCCGGGAGAGTGGGTAGTCTTCGGTGGCGATCAAGTGGTTGAGCGGCAGCATGGGTTGGGAAGCGCCGTCGACAATGGCCAGCGCCTTGGCTTGGCGCACGTAGGGCAAACCGATGAAACCGATGCCTTGCGGGTCCTGGCTGACAGCGTCGGACAACTGTTCGCTCGACTCGAAGCGCCGCGCGGTAGGATCCAGCTGTTTTCCCTGTCGGCTGAGGACCAGTTCCTTGAAGGTGTCGTAGGTGCCGGACTGTTCATCCCGGGCATACAAATGAATCGGCCCGCCCGTTCCGCCGACGGCCTCCCAGGTTTTTGCCTCGCCGCTGAATATCCGCGCCAGTTGCACGGTATCGAGTTGGCGCAGCGGGTTGGAGGAATGAAGGATGATCGCTAGGCCATCAATGGCGATGACCTGCTCGGCGGCAGGACTTTTCAGGTCGCCCAGGGACGACAATTCCTTCAGTTCACTGTCCTTGATCGGCCGGGAAGAGGCCGCCAGGTCGGCGCTGGCTTGCTTGAGGGCGGTGAAACCGGTGCTGGAGCCGTGGGCCGCGATGTCGACTTCCACCCGCCGGCCATCGGCGGTCAGGCCAACGATGCGCTGCTCGTTGTCGCGCCCGGTGATTTCGCTGCTGACCCTGAGCAGGCCCTGATCTTCCATCAAGCCTCTGACCAGGGCCGGCCCCAGCGCCGCGCCGATGGTATTGGAGCCCTGGAGGCGCAAGGCAGGGCCTTGTTCGGGAATGGGCAAATTGCCGGCCCATGCTACGAACGGCAGCCAGAGGCCCATGAAAACCACAACACACAGCCGCATGCCGGCACCTTCTGAACCCGAGGAAGTGCCGGAAGATTAAGTCAGTCAGGTTACTGAAAGGTGACAGGGGTGCGACGGAGCACCGAAATCCAATGTGGGAGCGAGCTTGCTCGCGATGGCGGCGGCACATTCAAGATCAAATGTGACAGCTGGATCGCTATCGCGAGCAAGCTCGCTCCCACAGGGGGGGGGGACGCAATCAGCTCAACTGCAACCAGATCGGCGCGTGGTCCGACGGTTTTTCCATGCCCCGCAGCTCATAGTCCACGCCAGCGTCCTTGACCCGCGGCAGCAGGCCGTGGGAGGTGAGGATCAGGTCGATGCGCAGGCCGCGCTTGGGCTCGTCCTCGAAACCGCGGCTGCGGTAGTCGAACCAACTGAAACGGTCGGTGACGTCCGGGTTCAGGTGGCGGAAGCTGTCCACCAGGCCCCAGTTCTTCAGGCGGGCCATCCATTCGCGCTCTTCCGGCAAGAAGCTGCATTTGCCGGTTTTCAACCAGCGCTTCATGTTGTCCGGGCCGATGCCGATGTCGCAGTCTTCCGGGGAAATGTTCACGTCGCCCATCACCACCACCGGCTGGTCGTTGCTGAAGCGGCTTTCCAGCAGTTGCTGCAAATCGCTGTAGAACCGCTCCTTGGCCGGGAATTTGGTCGGATGGTCACGGCTTTCACCCTGGGGGAAGTAACCGTTCATGATGGTCACCGGTGCGCCGTTGGCATCGGCGAAGGTGCCCCAGATGAAGCGCCGCTGGGCGTCCTCGTCGTCACTTTCGAAACCTTTGTACAGGCTCAGCGGCGCCTGGCGGGAGAGCAGGGCGACGCCGTAGTGGCCTTTTTGCCCGTGGTAATGCACGTGGTAACCCAGGGCCTGCACCTCAGCCAGGGGGAATTGTTCGTCGTGAACCTTGGTTTCCTGCAGCCCGATCACATCCGGCTGGTGCTTCTCGATCAGCGCCGCCAGCTGATGGGGGCGGGCGCGCAGCCCGTTGATGTTGAAGGAGACGATCTTCATGGTCGGCTGTCCTGGCAAAACTGCGATGCTAGCTGACATGTGGGAAGGGAGCCAGCGTGGCAGTAGGACAAATGCGCTGCTAATGTCCTTTTGGCGAACGCTTTGTGGGAGCAAAGCTTGCTCGCGAAACAGACAACTCGATTCCTGAAAGACCGTATCGCTTTCATCGCGGGCAAGCCTTGCTCCCACAAGGTCTTTGCTCAGGCTTCACCGAGCCCGCCCAGGAGATCTGCCATCATGCCTGAAACCGCCGCCATCGCCGACGTCCATATGCTCGACAGTGGTTATTCCCGCGAAGCCCGTTCGTTGCTGTACCAGGCCTATCGCCATGAGCCTACCTTCAGCTACCTGTTCGAATCCGAGCGTCCCGGTTATGAACAGCGGGTCCGGGCCACGGTGCGTGAGCTGGTCAAGCAGCATTTTCTCCAGGACCTGCCGGCCATCGGCCTGCTGGTCAACGACCGCCTGATTGGTATCGCCCTGATCGCCCCGCCGCAGCGGCGCCTGGGCATCACCGAAAGCTGGGCCTGGCGCCTGCGCATGGTCTTGAGCACCGGTTTTCGCTGCACCCGGCGCTATCTGGAGTACCACGCGGCGGTGCTGGCCTGCCTGCCGTCGGACGCAGTCCATGTATTGCCGCTGCTGGGGGTGCACCCACAGTTCCAGGGCAAGCATTTCGGCGAGCAGTTGCTCGAGGCGGTCCATAACTGGTGTGCGGTGGACGAGCATTCCCAAGGGGTGGTGCTGGACACCGGAAACCCGCGCTACCTTGAGTTCTATAAACGCCAGGGATACGAGGAAATCGGTGAAGTCGCGGTAGGACCGATCCGCGAGCATGTGTTCTTCCACGCCAACCCGCAGATTCTGCAAAGCGCAACGGCATAGTCGGGCGAACTTTTAGGAAATGTCTGGCTCTATCAAGCACCTACGCTCGTGATAGCATCCGCGCCATGAATCTCCCAGGAAGAATGACCCGTGGCGCGCTCTTGCTGTCCCTCAGCTGTGCGGCACTGGCAAACAGTGAATTGGAAGTACGCGTCCAGCCGTCCAATGATGAACTCAAGGCCAACGTCGAAGGTTATATCGGTGGCGTGGGGGACCGTGACGAGGAAGCCTTGCTGCGCTTCAGTCGCGGCGCCGAGGAACAGGCGCGCAAGGCCGCCCAGGCGCTGGGCTACTACCAGCCGCAGATCGACAGCGAGGTCAAGGGCGGCAAGGATCCACGGCTGGTGCTGACCATCGACCCCGGCGAGCCGGTGCACCTGCGCAACGTCACCGTGCGCATCGATGGGCCGGCGGCTTCGCTCAAGGCTTTTCGCGTGCCCGGCAATGCCGCGCTGAAGCCCGGCGCGGTACTCAACCATGGTCGCTATGAAGACGCCAAGCGGGTGATCCAGAACCAGGCCTCGCGTTACGGTTATTTCAGCGGGCGTTTCACCCAGCAGAAACTCCTGGTGGACCCCCAGGCGGGCATCGCCGATATCGAGCTGGTCTACGACAGCGGCCCGCGCTATGCCTTGGGCCCGGTGAGCTTCGAGGGCGACACGCCATTCGACGAAGACCTGCTGCAACGCATGGTGCCGTTCAAGGCCGGCACGGCGTACGATTCCGAGCTGATTGCCGAACTCAACCAGGCCTTGCAATCGAGCGGCTATTTCGAAGGTGTTCGGGTGGATGCGGCCCCCACCGCCGCCACCAACAATGTCATTCCGGTGGCGGTCAAGCTCGACACGCGCAAGCCACGCACCATGGGCCTTGGCCTGGGTTTTTCCACCGATGTCGGCCCCCGGGCCAAAGCCAACTGGACGCGCCACTGGGTCAACCCCCAGGGCCACAGCTATGGCTGGGAAGCGGAAGTGTCGGCGCCCCGGCAAAACGTCGGCCTGTGGTACGACGTGCCGCTGGACCCGCCGCTGACCGACAAGATGCGCTACGCCGGCGGTTATCAATATGAAGAACTGGCCGGCACCGACAGCCTCAGCAAACTGCTCACCGTGGGCCCGGAATGGCACAGCAAGTTGCCCAGCGGCTGGCAGCGGGTGGTGTCGCTCAAGTGGCAGCGCGAGGAATACCGCCTCGGCGACGATGCGGGCCTGAGCACGCTGTTGATGCCGGGCGTGAGCTATTCCTATCTGCGCAGCGACAACCGCATCGACCCGCACAACGGCTACCGTTTGCAGTTCGACACCAAGGTCGCCAAGGAAGGGCTGGGCTCGGACAATAACCTTGTATACGGCACCGCCATGGTGAAGGGCCTGACCACGGTGTTCGACAAGCATCGCTTGCTGGCGCGGGCGCAAATCGGCGGCAGCGCCACCAATGGCTACAAATCCATTCCACCGTCCCTGCGCTTTTTCGCCGGTGGCGACCAGAGCGTGCGGGGTTACGACTACCAGAGCCTGTCGCCGGAAAACTCCGAGGGCGACCGTATCGGTGGTCGCTATATGGTCGCCGGCAGCCTCGAGTATCAGTATTCCATCGCGGAAAAATGGCGAGTGGCGACGTTCATCGACCAGGGCAACTCCTTCAACAGCCTTGAGCTGCCGAGCCTGAAGACCGGCGTGGGTGTCGGCGTGCGCTGGGTGTCGCCGGTGGGGCCGATCCGCCTCGACCTGGCCCATGCGATGGACGATGAAGGCGGCATCCGGTTGCACTTTTCCATGGGGCCTGAGCTGTGAAGCGTGGTGTGAAAATAACGCTACTGGCCCTCGTTGGGGGGCTGCTGGCGGTCGTGCTGGCCTTGAGCACGGTGCTGGGCACGGCATTTGGCAGCCGCTGGGCCCTTGGCCTGGTGCCGGGGCTGGCCGTGGAGAATTTCCAGGGCCGGCTGGGCGGGCAGTGGAGCGCCGATCACCTGCTGTGGCAGCAGGGCGACAGTCGGGTGGCGTTGGATCGAGTGATATTCGCCTGGTCGCCGTTGTGCCTGGCGCGCATGACCCTGTGCATCGAACAGCTCAAGGCCGACCAGGTCGCCTTGCAGTTGCCCGCTTCGACCGATGCGCCGAGCAGCGGCCCGATCAGCTTGCCGGACCTGGACTTGCCGCTCGCGATCGAATTGGGCGATGTGCAAGTCGGCAGCCTGTCGTTCAACGGCAGCGAGCAACTCAAGGGCCTGCAATTGGCTGCCCATTGGACCGCCGAGGGCCTGCAGATCGACTCGGTGCAGTTGCAGCGCGACGAGCTGGGCCTGAAGCTGTCCGGCTTGCTCAAGCCCGGCGGCGACTGGCCGTTGAATGCCGAAGGCCGATTGACCTTGCCCGCGCCGGGGGCCACGCCCTGGGCCCTGGACCTGAAAGTCGACGGCAATCTGCTCAAGACCCTCAACCTCAAGGCCGACAGTAGCGGCTACCTGCAAGGCCAGTTGACCGGTGAGCTGCAACCGCTGGCGGACAACCTGCCCGCCAAGGTGCGCATTACCGCCGACGGTTTCAAGGCCAGCGCCGATCTGCCAGACACGCTGTTGCTCAATCAGTTGGAATTGACCGGCGAAGGCGATCTGAAAAAAGGCTATCAATTGCTTGGCAAGGCGACGTTGCCCGCCGAAAAAGGGCCAGTGGCATTGCTGCTGCAAGGCACCGTGGACGCCAATGGCGCACGGATCGCCGGCCTGGATCTGGACGCCGGCAATCAGCAGAGCCTGAAACTCAGCGGGCAAGTGGACTGGCGCGACGGCTTGAGCGCCGAGGCGAAAGTCGCCTGGCTGGATTTCCCTTGGCATCGCCTGTATCCGCTGATCGACGAGCCGCAAGTGACATTGCGCAGCTTCAATGGCGAAGTCTCGTACACCGATGGCAACTACCTGGGCAATTTCCAGGCCGCGCTGGACGGCCCCGCCGGGGCGTTCAGCCTGGACAGCCCGTTCAGCGGCAACCTGACGCAAATCCATCTGCCGCAACTCAAGCTCGCCGCGGGGCAGGGCAAGGCCGAAGGACACCTGAGCCTGCAATTTGCCGACGGCATCGCTTGGGACACGGCGCTGCAACTGTCGGCCATCAACCCGGCGTATTGGCTCGGCGAGTTGCCCGGGACCCTGGCCGGACCGTTGCGCAGCAAAGGCGCGATGAAGAACGACCGCCTCGAGCTCGACGCGGACCTGGATCTCAAGGGCAAGCTGCGGGGCCAACCGGCGCTGTTCCAGGCCAAGGCCAGTGGTGCCGGCGAGCAGTGGAACCTCAGCGCGCTGGACATCCGCCTGGGAGATAACCGCATCAATGGCACCGGCAACCTGCAACAGAAACTCACCGGCCAGATCGACATCAAGCTCGCCCGTCTTGCCCAGCTCTGGCCGCAATTGCGCGGCCAGGTCGTTGGCCGGGTCGATGTCGCCGGCACGCTCAAGGCGCCCCAAGGCAAGCTCGGTCTGCAAGGCACGCAATTGGCGTTGCAGGACAATCGCTTGCAAAGCCTGAACCTGGACGCGACCCTCGACAGCGCCCAGCGCGGCAAGCTCGACCTCAAGGCCAGCGGCATACGCGCCGGCGAAACGTCCCTGGGCGCGCTGACCGTCAGCGGGCAGGGTGACATCAAACGGCAAACACTCAACCTGGACTTGCAAGGGCCGCAGCTCGACACGACCCTGGCGCTCGACGGCGCCCTCGACCAGGGCAATTGGCGCGGACGCCTGGCCAGCGGCGAGGTGCAGGCCGGCGGTCAAGCCTGGCGCCTGCAAGCCCCGGCAAAACTGGAACGCCTGGCCGATGGCACGCTCAACGTTGGCGCTCACTGCTGGCGTTCCTTTGATGCCAGCCTGTGCGGTGAAGACCAGCGGCTGATGCCGGAGCCGAAGCTGCGCTATCACCTCAAGCAATTCCCCATCGAAAGCCTGGCCCAGTGGATGCCCAAGGATTTTGCCTGGCAGGGCCGGCTCAATGCGGACCTGCAACTGGACCTGCCGGCGAGTGGCCCGAATGGCCGGATCCTGGTGGACGCCAGTGGCGGTACGTTGCGCATCCGTGACAAGGCCGGGGACAAGGCGCAATGGCTGGACTTCCCCTACCAGACCTTGACGCTCAATAGCCGCCTGACCCCCAAGCGCATCGACACCGACCTGAATTTCGTCGGCGCCAAGCTCGGCGAGCTGGTGCTCCAGGCGCAGATCAATCCGCTGCCGGCCAGCAAGCCCTTGAGCGGTTCGTTTCGCCTGACCGGCCTGGACTTGTCCGTGGCCCGGCCGTTCGTGCCGATGGTGGAAACCCTCACCGGTCACCTGAACGGCAGCGGGACGTTGTCGGGTGGTTTGCTCGCACCCCAGGTCAACGGCAACCTGGTGCTCAGCGACGGCGAAGTCTCCGGCCCGGAACTGCCGATCAGCCTCGAAGCCCTGCAGGTGCGGGCGATGATTGCCGGTGAAACGGTACGGCTCGACGGTGCCTGGAAAAGCGGCAAGCGCGGGCAGGGCAGCCTGACCGGGAACATCGGCTGGGGCGAAGCCCTGACCCTGAACCTGGCTCTCAAGGGCTCGCAACTGCCGGTCACCGTCGAACCGTACGCGGTGCTCGATGTCGCCCCGGACCTGAACATCACGATGCAGGGCGAGCAGCTTTCCATTGCCGGCAAGGTCCTGGTGCCCAAAGGCGAGATCACCGTCCGCGAACTGCCGCCGTCCACCGTCAAGGTGTCGGATGACACGGTGATCGTCGGCCACCAGACCGAGGAGGGCAAGGCGCCGATAGCCATGGCGATGGACATCGACGTGATCGTCGGCCAGGACAAACTCGCGTTCTCGGGTTTCGGCCTGACGGCCAACGTCCAGGGGCAAGTGCACATCGGCGACAACATGGACACCCGCGGTGAACTGTGGCTCAACGACGGCCGCTATCGGGCCTACGGGCAACGGTTGACGGTGCGTCGGGCCCGGCTGCTGTTCGCCGGGCCCATCGACCAGCCCTACCTGGACATCGAAGCGATTCGCCAGACCGACGACGTGATCGCCGGCATCCGCTTGAGCGGCAGCGCCGAGCAACCGACCACGCAAATCTTCTCGGAGCCGGCCATGAGCCAGGAGCAGGCGTTGTCCTACCTGGTACTGGGCCGGCCGCTGAGCACCACGGGCGAGGACAACAACATGCTCGCCCAGGCGGCGCTGGGCCTGGGGCTGATGGGCAGCTCGGGCGTGACCAGCAGCCTGGCCAATAACCTGGGCATCGATGACTTCCAGCTCGACACCCAAGGCAGCGGCAACACCACCAGCGTGGTCGCCAGCGGCAACCTCTCGGAAAAACTCAGCCTGCGCTACGGCGTCGGCGTGTTCGAACCGGCCAACACCATCGCCCTGCGCTACAAGCTCAGCAAGAAGGTGTACCTCGAAGCCGCCAGCGGCGTCGCCAGTTCGCTGGATATCTTCTACAAGCGCGATTTCTAAACCCCTTCCCCCAAACCCTTGTGGGAGCGAGCTTGCTCGCGATAGCGGCGTGTCAGTCAACGAAGAAGTTGAAGGTCATACCGCTATCGCGAGCAAGCTCGCTCCCACAGGGATGTCTGCATTTTGTCTGTTGGTGAATAGCAAGCTAACTATTTGTTTGACATTTGCTGCCTAAGCAGTAATATCTCGACATACATTCACTGCCTAGGCAGCAAACGGTGCTCAGATGAAGCATTTCACCCCAGACGAATTTCACAATTGCCACCTCGGCATGCTGCTCGGCCGCGCCGCGCTGCTCAAGGACCGGATCATCGACACCCACATGGAGCCCGTCGGCATTACCGCCGCCCAGTTCAAGGTGTTGATCATCATGGCCCAGCACGGCATCGACACGCCGGTCGAGCTGTGTCGCTACCTGTCCCTGGACAGCGGCTCGATGACGCGGATGCTCGATCGCCTGGAGCAGAAAGGTTTCCTGGTCCGCCAGCGCTCGGCAGAGGATCGGCGCCAGGTGCAACTGGTGCTGACCGAAGCCGGCCAGGCCCTCGCTGATCGCCTGCCGTTCATTGGTGCCGACGCCATGAACCAGTTGGCCAGCGCCATCAGCCGCGAGGAGCTGCAAACCCTCGAAGACATCCTCAAGAAAATACTGCTCGCTGCCGGTGATCCCATCACCGTGTTGCGATTGGGGGAGAAATGAAACGTCAAACCTTGCGTACCCACTTGAGCCTGGTGCTGTTGGCCATGAGCCTCGCCGGTTGTGCCAGCTACAGCGGCCTGAAGACCGAAGGCGTCAGCCTCGAGGCCAAGAGCCTCCAGGCTGGACAGTCCCTGACCGGGGTCACGCTGTCGCCGGCCGCGTGGCCGAAAAACGACTGGTGGAAAAACCTCGGTGATCCGCAGCTCGACGGTCTGATCCGTGAAGCCCTGCGCGACAGCCCGGACATGCAGGTCGCCAGCGCCCGGGTCCACCAGGCCAGTGCCGCGGCCTATGCCGCCAACGCGGCGCGCATGCCGACCCTGGATGCCAGTGGCAGCGTCAGCCGTTCGCGTCTGGCCCGTGACCAGGATCCGCAAGGGCAGGGCGGGGCATACAGCACCCTGCGTTCGCTGAGTGTGGACTTCAACTACAACTTCGACCTCTGGGGTGGCCAGCGTGCCGCCTGGGAAGCCGCCCTGGGCCAGGCCCGCGCCGCCGAGATCGATCGCCAGGCCGCGCAACTGACCCTGGCCGCCGATGTGGCCCGGGCCTACAGCGACCTGGGCCAGGCCCACATCATTCATGACCTGGCCGCCGAAGACCTCAAGCGCACCCGGCAGATGCTCGACCTGGGCAAGCGCCGCCTCAGCGCCGGGATCGACAGCGAGTACCAGTTCCAGCAGACCGAAAGCCTGGAAGCCAGCGCCGATGCGACCTTGATCGACGCAGAAAAACGCCTGCAAAGCGCCAAGATCGCCCTGGCGGTGCTACTGGGCAAGGGCCCGGACCGCGGCAATGAAATCGCCCGGCCCAACGTGTTGCAAGCCAGCGCGGTCGCCTTGCCGTCGAACCTGCCGGCCGAGTTGCTGGGCCGCCGTCCGGACCTGGTCGCGGCGCGCTGGCGGGTCGAGGCGGCCAGCAAGAACATCGAGGCCGGCAAGACCAACTTCTACCCCAACCTCAACTTGAGCGCGGCGGCGGGGGTGCAGTCATTGCTCGGCGATGCGATGTTCGGTTCGGCCAGCCGCTTCTTCAACGTGGCGCCCACCGTGTCGTTGCCGATCTTCGACGGTGGCCGCCTGCGGGCGGACCTGGATGCCCGGGACGCCGATTACGACCTGGCGGTGGCGCAGTACAACAAGAGCCTGGTCACGGCCCTTGGCGATGTCAGTGACACCATCAACCAGTTGCGCGACATCGCTCGCCAGATCGGTGCCCAGCAACATGCCACCGACATCGCGCAGAACTCTTACGACACCGTGGTCCAGCGCTACGGCTCGGGCATCGGTAATTACCTGGACGTGCTGAGCATCGAGCAGCAATTGCTCCAGGCCCAGCGCCAACTGGCGAACCTGAATGCCGAGCAGATCGATTTGTCGATCCAACTGATGCAGGCCCTGGGCGGTGGTTTCGAAGCCCAGACCCTGGCGGCGGCCACGCCGACCCCTGCCACGCCGACTCACTGATTCGAGGTACTTGTCATGGCGACTGCCGAAACGACTCAATCCGAACATACACAAGACAGCGGCAACCCACGCAAGCGCAAGGTCATGCTGTTGGCACTGGCGCTGATCGTCATCCTCGCGGGCCTGGGTGTGTGGGGCTGGCATGAACTGTATGGCCGCTGGAGCGAAAGCACCGACGATGCCTATGTGAACGGCAACGTGGTGGAGATCACGCCGTTGGTGACCGGCACCGTGGTGAGCATCGGTGCCGATGACGGCGACCTGGTGCGTGAAGGCCAGGTGCTGGTGCAGTTCGACCCGAACGACGCCGAAGTCGGGCTGCAAAGTGCCCAGGCCAACCTGGCCCGGACCGTGCGCCAGGTGCGTGGCTTGTACAGCAACGTCGATGGCATGCGGGCGCAGGTCAATGCCCAAGAGGCCGAAGTGCAGAAGGCCCAGGAAAACTACAGCCGACGCAAGAACCTGGCGGCCGGCGGAGCGATTTCCCAGGAGGAACTGTCCCACGCCCGGGATGACCTGACCTCGGCGCAGAATGCCCTCGCCAATGCCCGGCAACAGCTCAAGACCACCAGCGCCTTGGTGGACGATACCGTGGTCTCGTCCCATCCCGACGTGCAAGCGGCCGCCGCGCAATTGCGCCAGGCCTTCCTGACCAACGCCCGCAGCACCTTGATCGCACCGGTCACCGGCTATGTGGCCAAGCGCACCGTGCAACTGGGCCAACGGGTGCAGCCGGGCACGGCGTTGATGGCAGTGATCCCGTTGGACCAATTGTGGATCGACGCCAACTTCAAGGAAACCCAACTGCGCGACATGCGCATCGGCCAGCCGGTGGACATCGAAGCCGACCTGTACGGCAGCGATGTGAAGTTCAGCGGCACCATCGACAGCCTGGGCGCCGGGACCGGCAGTGCGTTTGCCTTGCTGCCGGCGCAGAACGCCACCGGTAACTGGATCAAGATCGTCCAGCGGGTGCCGGTGCGCATTCATGTCAACGCCGAAGAACTGGCCAAGCATCCGCTGCGAGTTGGCCTTTCGACCCAGGTCAGCGTCAACCTGCACGACCAGAGCGGCCCGGTGTTGGCCCAACAGCCACCGCAGAAAGCCTCGTTCAGTACCCAGGTCTATGACCGGCAGTTGGCCGAGGCCGACGCGATGATCACCCGCCTGATCCACGACAACAGTTCCGCGGCGAGCAAAACCGCGCAGCGCTGATCAGTTGTGGGAGCCGAGCTTGCTCGCGATAGCGGTATGACCGGCTACAGAGATATTGACTGCAAGGGCCTCATCGCGAGCAAGCTCGGCTCCACAGGTTTTGTGTCCTACCCACTGAGTTCAGGCGACCCTGGATCCAGTGGGAGCAAGGCTTGCCCGCGATAGACTCTCTTCGCTTCATAGGATTTCGCAATGAGCAATAACGCGTCCTTCACGCCGCCCAGCCTGTTGCTCAGCACCATCGGGCTGTCGCTGGCGACGTTCATGCAGGTGCTCGACACCACCATCGCCAACGTCGCCTTGCCGACCATTTCCGGCAACCTGGGCGTCAGCTCGGAGCAGGGCACCTGGGTGATCACCTCGTTCGCGGTGAGCAACGCCATCGCCCTGCCGCTCACTGGCTGGCTCAGCCGTCGGTTTGGCGAGGTGAAGTTGTTTTTGTGGGCGACGATGCTGTTCGTGCTCGCTTCATTCTTGTGTGGCATTTCCAGCTCGATGCCGGAGCTGATTGGCTTTCGGGTACTCCAGGGGCTGGTGGCCGGGCCGTTGTACCCGATGACCCAGACCTTGCTGATCGCCGTCTACCCGCCGGCCAGGCGGGGCATGGCCCTGGCGTTGCTGGCGATGGTCACGGTGGTGGCGCCGATTGCCGGACCGATCCTCGGCGGCTGGATCACCGACAGCTATAGCTGGCCGTGGATCTTCTTCATCAATGTGCCCATCGGCGTCTTCGCGGCGATGGTGGTGCGCCAGCAGCTCAAGGCGCGGCCGGTGGTCACCAGCCATCAGCCGATGGACTATGTGGGATTGATCACGCTGATCATCGGTGTTGGCGCGCTCCAGGTGATTCTCGACAAGGGCAACGACCTGGACTGGTTCGAATCGAACTTCATCGTCATCGGTGCGCTGATTTCAGTCATTGCCCTGGCGGTCTTCGTGATCTGGGAAATGACCGACCGCCACCCGGTGGTCAACCTCCGCCTGTTCGCCTATCGCAACTTCCGCATCGGCACCATTGTGTTGGTGGGCGGTTACGCCGGGTTCTTCGGCATCAACCTGATCCTGCCGCAGTGGTTGCAGACCCAGATGGGCTACACCGCGACCTGGGCCGGATTGGCCGTGGCACCCATCGGTATCCTGCCGGTGTTGATGTCGCCCTTCGTCGGCAAGTACGCCCACAAGTTCGACCTGCGCTTGCTGGCGGGGCTGGCGTTCCTGGCCATCGGCCTGAGCTGCTTCATGCGCGCCGGGTTCACCAACGAGGTGGACTTCCAGCACATTGCCTTGGTGCAGTTGTTCATGGGCATCGGCGTGGCGCTGTTCTTCATGCCGACCCTGAGCATCCTGATGTCGGACCTGCCGCCGCACCAGATTGCCGACGGCGCGGGGCTGGCGACGTTCCTGCGGACCCTGGGCGGCAGCTTTGCCGCATCGTTGACCACCTGGATCTGGATTCGCCGTGCCGACCAGCATCACGCCTACCTGAGCGAAAGCATCAGCACTTTCGAGCCGGCCACCCGCGAGGCGCTCAACCAGCTTGGCGGTGCCAGCACACCGGCCTATGCCCAGCTCGACCAGATTCTCAACAGCCAGGCGTACATGCTCTCCACCGTGGATTACTTCACGCTGCTGGGTTGGGCATTCATGGGGTTGATCGTGCTGGTGTGGCTGGCCAAACCGCCGTTTGCGGCGAAGGCGGGGCCGGCGTCGGCGGGGCACTGATCCAAAGGTCAATGCAATTCAATGTGGGAGCGAGCCTGTGGGAGCAAGGCTTGCCCGCGATGCAGGCGACACGGTTCAACTGCAAGACCGTGTCACCGTTCATCGCGAGCAAGCTTGCTCCCACAGGCTGCTCCCACAGGCATCTCATGGGGTCTTTAAGTGCTTGGCAACGCCAACTGCGCATTACCAAAACCAAACGGCGCCAACGCAAACCCCTGTTCATCCACCTGCAACGCCCAGCCTTGTTTGTCCCAATCCCCCAGCACGATGCGCCGGGCGGCGTGTTCGCCCAGTTGCAGCTTGTGGATGGCGGGGCGGTGGGTGTGGCCGTGGACCAGGGTCTTCACGCCGTATTGCTGCATGATCCGCGGGATCTCTTCGGGCGTGACGTCGACGATGTCATTGGCTTTCATGCGTGTCTGCGTGCGGCTTTCGCTGCGCAGTTTGCGCGCCAGTTTCTGGCGGCTGCCCAGCGGCAGGTGCCGCAGGATGAACAGCGTGACCGGGTTGCGCAGCCAGCGCCGCAGCTTCATGTAGCCTTCGTCGCGGGTGCAGAGGCTGTCGCCATGCATCAGCAGCACCGGCTCGCCATTGAGCTGCACGACACTCGGGTCCTTGAGCAGGGTGCAGCCGGCCGCTTTGCAAAAGGCTTGCCCCAGCATGAAGTCGCGATTGCCGTGCATCAGGAAGATGGCCGTGCCGCTGTCGCTCAACTCGCGCAGGGCCTGGCAGATGGAACGCTGGAACGGCGTCATGGCATCGTCGCCGATCCAGGCTTCGAAAAAGTCGCCCAGAATGTACAACGCTTGCGCCGAGCGGGCGCGTGTGGCGAGTAAATCCAGAAACGCCCGGGTGATGTCCGGGCGCTCCTCTTCCAGATGCAAGTCTGAAATCAGCAATATCACTCAATGATCTCGGCTTTCTCGATGATCACGTCGTCTGCCGGGACGTCCTGGTGGCCAGCCTTGGAAGTGGTGGCGACGCCCTTGATCTTGTCGACCACGTCGGTGCCTTCGGTCACTTCACCGAACACTGCGTAGCCCCAGCCCTGTACGGTCTTGGCGCTGTGGTTCAGGAAGCTGTTGTCGGCCACGTTGATGAAGAACTGCGCGGAAGCCGAATGCGGCTCCATGGTACGGGCCATGGCGACGCTGTACTTTTTGTTCGGCAGGCCGTTGTCGGCTTCGTTCTGGATGCTCGGGCGCTTGTCTTTCTTTTCCTTCATGCCCGGTTCGAAGCCACCGCCCTGGATCATGAAGTTGCCGATGACGCGGTGGAACACGGTGTTTTCGTAGTGGCCGGCGTTGACGTATTCGATGAAGTTGGCCACGGTCAGCGGCGCTTTCTCGGCGTTCAGTTGCAGAACGATGTCACCGAAGTTGGTGGTCAGTTTGACTTTGCTCATGGTCGGTACTCTTTCAAGGAATTCGTGGGTTTCGGGGCACAAACGCCCGCAACCGGTCTGGCTGCAATCGGCCAGGTTGGGCAGTTTAGCGTGCCGGGCACGAATTTCGAGGCTGTTTTTCATCTGGCCGTCGATTAAATTCAATCGTTTGCCGGCCTGGCCTGTCAGGTACTTGACAGCATCGGCTATGATACGGGCTTTGATTTATCAGGCCGCACCCGGCCGCGCACTTGTAAGTTCAAGGATCCTATGAGCAAGCCCACTGTCGACCCTACCTCGAATTCCAAGACCGGCCCGGCCGTGCCGGTCAATTTCCTGCGCCCGATCATCCAGGCGGACCTGGACTCGGGTAAGCACACACAGATCGTCACTCGTTTCCCGCCGGAGCCCAACGGCTACCTGCACATCGGTCATGCCAAGTCGATCTGCGTGAATTTCGGCCTGGCCCAGGAGTTCGGCGGCGTCACGCACCTGCGTTTCGACGACACCAACCCGGCCAAGGAAGACCAGGAATACATCGACGCGATCGAAAGCGACGTCAAGTGGCTGGGTTTCGAATGGTCCGGTGAGGTGCGCTACGCCTCGCAATATTTCGACCAGTTGCACGACTGGGCGGTGGAGCTGATCAAGTCCGGCAACGCCTACGTGTGCGACCTGACCCCCGAGCAGGCCAAGGAGTACCGCGGCAGCCTGATCGAGCCGGGCAAGAACAGCCCGTTCCGTGAGCGCAGCGTGGAAGAGAACCTGGACCTGTTCGCCCGCATGCGCGCCGGTGAGTTCCCGGACGGCGCACGGGTGCTGCGCGCCAAGATCGACATGGCCTCGCCGAACATGAACCTGCGCGACCCGATCATGTACCGCATCCGTCACGCCCATCACCACCAGACCGGCGACAAATGGTGCATCTACCCCAACTATGACTTCACCCATGGTCAGTCGGACGCCATCGAGGGCATCACCCACTCGATCTGCACCCTGGAGTTCGAAAGCCATCGTCCGTTGTACGAGTGGTTCCTCGAGCACCTGCCCGTGCCGGCCACCCCGCGCCAGTACGAATTCAGCCGCTTGAACCTGAACTACACCATCACCAGCAAGCGCAAGCTCAAGCAGCTTGTGGACGAGAAACACGTCAATGGCTGGGACGATCCGCGTATGTCGACGCTGTCGGGCTTCCGCCGTCGCGGCTACACGCCGGCGTCGATCCGCAACTTCTGCGAGATGATCGGCACCAACCGTTCCGATGGTGTGGTCGATTTCGGCATGCTCGAGTTCAGCATCCGTCAGGATCTGGACGCAAATGCCCCGCGCGCCATGTGCGTGTTGCGTCCGTTGAAGGTCGTGATCACCAATTACCCGCAAGACCAGGTCGAAAACCTCGAACTGCCGCGTCATCCGCAAAAAGAAGAACTCGGCGTGCGCAAACTGCCGTTCGCCCGTGAAATCTACATCGACCGCGATGACTTCATGGAAGAGCCGCCAAAAGGCTACAAGCGCCTGGAGCCGAACGGCGAAGTGCGTCTGCGCGGCAGCTACGTGATCCGTGCCGACGAAGCGATCAAGGACGCCGACGGCAACATCGTCGAGCTGCGTTGCTCGTACGATCCGGACACCCTGGGCAAGAACCCTGAAGGCCGCAAGGTCAAGGGCGTGATCCACTGGGTGCCGGCCGCGGCCAGCGTCGAGTGCGAAGTGCGCCTGTACGATCGCCTGTTCCGCTCTCCGAACCCGGAGAAGGCCGAAGACAGCGCGAGTTTCCTGGACAACATCAACCCTGACTCACTGCAAGTGCTGACCGGTTGTCGTGCTGAACCCTCGCTGGGCAATGCACAGCCGGAAGACCGTTTCCAGTTCGAGCGCGAAGGCTACTTCGTCGCGGATATCAAGGACTCGAAACCAGGTCAGCCGGTATTCAACCGTACCGTGACCCTGCGTGATTCGTGGGGCCAGTGATCAAGTCTTAAGGAAACACCGTGCTTACGATCTACAACACGCTCACCAAGAGCAAAGAAGTCTTCAAGCCGCTGGATGGCAACAAGGTGCGCATGTACGTCTGCGGCATGACCGTGTATGACTACTGCCACCTCGGCCATGGTCGCAGCATGGTCGCCTTCGACCTGGTGACCCGCTGGCTGCGGTTCAGCGGTTATGACCTGACCTACGTGCGCAACATCACTGACATCGACGACAAGATCATCAACCGCGCCAATGAGAACGGCGAGTCGTTCGAAGCGTTGACCGAGCGCATGATCGCGGCGATGCACGAAGATGAAGCGCGCCTGAACATCAAGAAGCCGGACATGGAGCCGCGTGCCACCGACCATATTCCGGGCATGCATGCGATGATCCAGACCTTGATCGACAAGGGCTACGCCTACGCCCCGGGCAATGGTGACGTGTACTACCGCGTCGGCAAGTTCATGGGCTATGGCAAGCTGTCGCGCAAGAAGATCGAAGACCTGCGCATCGGTGCGCGGATCGAGGTCGACGAAGCCAAGGAAGATCCGCTGGACTTCGTTCTGTGGAAAGGCGTCAAGCCGGGCGAGCCGAGTTGGGAATCGCCATGGGGCGCCGGGCGTCCGGGCTGGCACATCGAATGCTCGGTGATGTCCACCTGCTGCCTGGGCGAGACCTTCGACATTCATGGCGGCGGTAGCGACCTGGAGTTCCCCCACCACGAAAACGAAATCGCCCAGAGCGAAGCGGCCACCGGCAAGACCTACGCCAACGCGTGGATGCATTGCGGCATGATCCGGATCAACGGCGAGAAGATGTCCAAGTCCTTGAACAACTTCTTCACCATCCGCGACGTGCTCGACAAGTATCACCCGGAAGTCGTGCGTTACCTGTTGGTGTCGAGCCACTATCGCAGCGCCATCAACTACTCGGAAGATAACCTCAAGGACGCCAAGGGTGCCCTGGAGCGTTTCTATCATGCGTTGAAGGGCCTGCCCGCCGTGCCGCCTGCCGGTGGCGAAGCGTTCGTGGCGCGTTTCACCGAAGTGATGAACGACGACTTCGGCACGCCGGAAGCCTGCGCGGTGCTGTTCGAGATGGTGCGTGAGATCAACCGCCTGCGTGAGAGCGATCTCAATGCCGCGGCCGGCCTGGCGGCCCGCCTGAAAGAACTGGCCAGCGTACTGGGTGTGTTGCAGCTCGAAGCCGATGACTTCCTGCAGGCCGGTGCCGCAGGCCGTGTGGACGCCGCCGAGGTGGAGGCATTGATCCAGGCGCGCCTGGCTGCCCGGGCCAACAAGGATTGGGCCGAATCCGACCGCATCCGCGACCAGCTCACCGCCATGGGCGTGGTGCTGGAAGACGGGAAGGGCGGGACGACCTGGCGTCTGGCGGACTGAGTCCACCCGGGTCTATGTGGGAGCGGGCAAGCCCGCTCCCACAGTTTTTTGAGTGGTTCCAGGCATCGCATACATTGAAGATCCCACAATTTTTTTGTGCTCAGCCTGGCAATCATTCCTTCATGAGCTAGTACTGTCTGGTCGATTCGACGTTCCCACTGTCAGGAGTCTTCCATGTTGGCTCATTGGTCGCTTGCGGCAATTCATCTGCTGGCGTTCGCCCTCGGGTTTTGGGCGGTGCTGACGCGCGGCACGGCGCTACGGCGCCTGGCGGGCGGTGTGGACGCGGTGCGGGGTGTCTTGGTTGCAGACAACCTGTGGGGCCTGTCGGCCCTGGTGCTGTTGGTGACCGGGGGGATGCGCGCTTTCGGCGGGTACGAAAAAGGCACGGATTACTACCTGCATCAGCCGCTTTTTCACTTGAAGATGACGTTGCTGCTGCTGATTCTGCTGCTAGAGATCGTGCCGATGATCGCCTTGATCAAATGGCGGATGGCACTGGGCAAAGGGAGGGCGATCGATCCTTCGAAAGCCGGCCGACTTGCACGGATCAGCCACATCGAAGCCTTGTTACTGATCTTGATGGTCGTCGCCGCCACAGGCATGGCGCGCGGCGTTGGCTTGGGCTGACCGGCCGCGAACGCCTGCTTCGTCATCATTAAAACGAAAC
>NZ_JACNDD010000013.1:0-76201 GCF_017351395.1 Pseudomonas sp. FW305-28 | reverse complement strand
GATGCCCTTTTGCACCTGCTACATCTTGATAAAGTCAAAAACCTGACTAAACAGCCGCTCAACATTTGGCGACGCATCGAGACGCGCAAGCGCTTCATCTGACGTTAAAGGCATGTCATAAGGCTCAAACCCTCGACGAACAGCAATACCATACAAAGCATGTTCGTCATCTTCCGCATGCTCCCAATGGGGGACATAGCCAATTACCTTATAGACCTTGAAAATTTCATCATGGAAATCCATTAACTCATATAAAAATACTGGAGCGTTATTCAGCGCCAAAGCTTGACCGCACCAAAAATTAAGCTCATCCCTGCTTATAGCCCCACAAAAGAGACAGGTGATAACGAATGCCATCAGCTCATCACTGAAGCAACTAGGATCACTCAGACTCACATCCCACCTCCTATGGCTTCTCCACCAATAAGAGAAAGGGGACAGATTTATTTTAAAACACCGAGTAAGCCAACAAACCCACTCCCTCTGACCTCATAAAATAAATCTGTCCCCTTTTCGCTGTCCTTTTCGCTGCTTTTCGGCCCGTCCCCTTTTCGGTCCCCTTTTCGCTTTCTTCTCGGTCCCTGCGCCTCACAAAATAAAATCTGTCCCCTTTTCGCTCGTTGCACCGTCACGATAGACAAGTAGACGACCTCTAGACCAGTCACCTACCCAGCCACACGGCCACCCACCTCCTAAATAGATAGAAAACATCTCCTCAAAAAATTCATTCGTCTTACCTTGAAAAGCTCGACTATACAGACAGCACTTTAGATCTGAGACGACATCATCCAATAGCTCTTTATGCTTTGGAGGGAGTTGCTTTTTAACTGATTCGCTTAACTCATCCAAAAGTTCGGACAGCTTAATATCCATCTCAGCATATTTCTCACCTCCCCCATAAACCACATTCCAAACCTCACTCATTTTCTCTGACCTTAAATCAGCCCAAGTTAAAGACTCCTCCCCATAGACATCATCCCAAGCAAACCTTTTAGCCACATCAAGATCAGTAATTTCGTTTTCTTCCGAAATAACCTGATTAATAGGATTCAAAAGCAACCCACTATTTATAAAGTCAACAACTTCATTTACCAGATTGGTGTTCTCACCTAAGTCTACTTTCTTATCCATTTCAACCATACATCCGTCTTAGCACCGTCTACATTACGGACCGGCATCCCCGACTCGGTAACATTTCTCAACCGGACTTGCAAGTCGAAAACCTGTTTTTGCAACTGTTCCACGGGTAGATTTCGGTCCATCCCATTCAAGCTTTTGCGTACAGCCTCAGTATAGTTTGGATGGCTACCTGTATGTCTCGGCATACCGCTTATGGCGCCTTCTGGCTTAGCTTTGCTTGCCGGCAAAAATATGCCATTAGAGGAGTCATCCAGATCAATACCCACCTTCTTCAGAACGGGATGATTTTTTAACTCCGAAGGAATCAGGTGTTGAGCCTGGTAACCAGCCCACGAGTCGGTGCGATTTCTCCCCATTGCTTGGTTCAGATTCTGCCCTAGCTTTGTTGAGCTACCACCAGTTACTTGACCAGGCATTCCTGAAAGTAGCCTTTGGTCATAGGGCAGAGCTAGGTCTAGCCCTTTTGCCCCACCCGCCTCCACCCACCCCTTCGACGGCGTATCCCCAAACTCCTTGGCCCAATCAGGATGCTTCGGATCAATCTCCAGCCCATCAGCGCCCTTCGCTATACCCTCCGAAGGCCCCTTACCAACAATACCGATAACCTTACCCGCCCCAGATCCCACCGCGTTCCCGACGGTCCCCAAAGCGATATTCAGCAGCGTCGTTGCGCCACGAACGTACACATCTCCAGATTGTTTATCGCGGCCTTGCTCGTGGCGAACCTTGAAGAGATTATCGCTAATCTCCAGGTCAGCCTTATCTTTGTCACTGAGTTCACTGGCAATCGATTTCGATATTGAATCTTTTGCCGCAGCTATTTTGTCGCCAAACAGCTTGTCGACCACCACGTTCCCGGCGAGACCAACCGCCATTTTGGCAGGTCCCATGACGGCCTGAATCCCCAAGCCCAGGAGCTGAGCTTGTTCTACTGGAAGACCGTCCAAGTATGTCTGCAATCGCGCAGTTTCTTGCAGCAGCTTTCTGCCCGGCGTGTCCACGCGAACGTCTTCGACCTTTCTCCACTTTAAGGTGCCATCGGTATCCGTATACCAAGCAAGAGTACGAGGCTTTTTCTCCGAATCATTTGATACACAGCCCCCCTTGGCGTCGCAACTTTCTTGCAGCTTGGCAAACTCTTCAAATCTCTTCGCGAAGACTTGGATAGCAGCTACATCCTCAGGCTCCAGATCCTTGATATCCCCAGCATCCTTGCCATTGCGAACAAGATTCTTCGCAATATTCAGCGCAACCTCATCCCCCAGCGCAGCTCTCGCCGCCGCAGGCACCTCATCAATCGAAACCCGCTGCGCCTGAATGTTGGTCCAGATCTGCTTGGTGGCCTGGACCGGCCCATTAACCAACTTGAGTGCATCCTCATACGCCTTCAAGCTGCTATCGGGATAGCTTTTGATGCTGTTTTTCCAAGCCTCCACCGTCCCGGAGGTATCCATCACGGCGTCCACCGAGGACTTGGTGACATACAGATCGGTCCGAGACTCTTCATCCTTGGTGATCTCGTAAGCCCTACTCACGTCCCGGTTGAGTCCAACCGTCGAATCAGCCCCGGTCTGAGCGTCATTACGCACCACCACATCGCCGGCCCCAACGGTCGCCCGGACGATCTGTTGACGATCCTTTTCGTACTCCCAGCCGCTGACACTCCAGCCGTTTTTATCTTTTTCGCCTTTGCCAACCTGGCTGCTGTCCTGGGCGCCGCCGCCACCTTGGGAATAGCTGCCACCGACATTCAGGTAGTAGCCGTGCTCCTTGTCCTTACCGGCGATGTCGCTGAAGCCCAGGGTTTTGGTGTCCAGTTTGAGGTTGCCGTTATCGGCGGCGATCAAGGCGCCATCCAGTTGGGTGTGATCCTCGGTGCGGATGTCGACTTTGTTTTTGCCGGTAATGCTGGTTTGTTGTCCAACCCAATGGGTCTCACCGGTCGTTTTCCCATACCCCACCGAGCCGCTGACGCCGGCGCCAGGACCAAAGGTAGCGGTAACGCTGAGGTCGAACTCCTTGCCTTTGACCGTGCCTGTATCAGGGGCCGAGGAAACGTTCAGGTCACCGCCAACACGGCCAACGACCTCATCGCCGCGCAGGGTGCCACCGCTGATGTTGGTGTCCTTGCCGCTTGTGAAGCCCAGGCGATTACCTGCGTAAAGGTAAGCGTCTTGCTGACGCTCGCCTTCACGCTCTAGATCACCCTTACCGATGTTCACGCTGACGTAGACGCCTACGCCTTGGGAGCCGAACGTCAGGCCGGCCTCGCCACCACCGTTGTGGCGGTTTTTTTCACTGTTGCTGTCGTTCTGCGCCGAGCGAATATTCAGCTCATTACCCGCATCGAGCGCGATATCTCGCCCAGCCTTGACCTGCGTTCCTATCAGGTTGATGTCATGGCTGGCATCCACGTTGAAATCCCGCCCAGCGGCAACCTGGGTGGCAGTGGAACTGCCATAGACGCCATCCTCCGTGGCTATCCCGTAACTGCCGCCCACCCCCAATTTGAAGCCGCCACTGGTGCCACCATGAATCCCACTCCAGCTTTGGCGCTCGCTGCTTTCCTGGGTGACACTGCCCTTTGCCACATCCAGCGCTACGTCGCGCCCTTTGACGTTGATGTCTCGCCCGGCCTTTAGCTGACCACCTTTGACCGTGACGTCGTTGCCGGCATTGAGATTAAGGTCGTTGCCCGCATCGAATGTCGACGCGCGGTTGGTCTGCTCAATGACCTGCTGGCTGCTGGTTTGCGTGCTGTTGCCGAACTTGACGTCAACGGTCGGTCCGTTGACGAATTGGGCGACGGCATCAATACCTTTAAGGGTGCTGGAACCCTTGCTGACGCCGTTCTCCCCTTTACCCGCGCCGCTGACCGCATCCTTGGTGTTGCCATAGTTATGATTGAACGAAATGCCAAGGCCATTACGACTGGCTTCGCGCTCCTGCTCGATCCGTTGGGTTTCGCGTGCCGCATCGATGCTAATGTTGTGGCCGGCCGTGAGGTCAATATCACGGGTGGCGCGCAGATCTGAACCGACCTGGTTGATGTCCCGCACAGCGTTGACGGCAACGTCCTGTCCTGCACTGATCTGGCTGGCAGCAGCGGTTTGCTGCTCCAGCCGGTTTTTCTCTTTGGTACGGTCCGCACCGGCGAAGAAACTGATGCCGTTGGCATCCGAAGACACACCGATCCCGGCTTGTTTGTTCTTTTCCCAGTCCTGCTCGGAACGGCTGTTCTGCGCAGCCAGCACATTTACGTCGCGTCCGGCATTCAAGCTGACGTTGCGCCCGGCATCGATGCCGCTGCCGATCAGGTTGATATCGCGTTCTGCCTGCAGGGTCGCATCGCGATCAGCGGAAACCTGGCTGCCCACGCTGGTACTGCTTTGCGCTTGCCGGCCCGCTTCCTTGGCCGAGGAGATCGAGAGGAAACCACCCGACACCGATAACCCGTTTTTCTTCTTGTACTCCTCACTCCGGCTATAAGCCGTATCGTTGGCCGAGACGAGGTTAATGTCGCCACTGTCCTTGACCAGACCCGCACGCAGTTCCACATCATTGCCAGCAGTGGTCTCACTGGCCCGCACGCGCAAGTCGTTGCCTGCCGCGATCACCACGTCGTTGCCGGCCTCTAGCTCACTGGCTACCTGGGAGGCCGTAGTCTTCAATTCGCTCTTGCCGCTCTTGGACAAGCCGAGGAAACCCGATTTGGTTTTCTTGCTGTAGGAGCCATGCTCCTCGACACCCGATAGCACTGCCACATCACCCGTGGCACCGACGACCAAGTCATTGCCGGCCTTCAACTGACTGCCGATCACGGTGACGTTACGACCGCCATCCAGCGTGACACCGCCACCGGCGGCTTGGCTGGTATTGACCGTCAGGTCCTGCCCCGCCTCCACCACGGATGCGATGTTGGTGCTGTGGTAGCTTTCCCGTTGTTCGCTTTTACTGCGGCCAAAGGAGCCTTTGCTTTTCTTCGAGTAGAACTCCGCGGCTTCGTCCGTCGCGGACAACAAATTGATATCGCGCGTGGCATCGAGGGCAACATTCTTGGCGCCTTTCATCTGGCTGGCCACCAGGCTCAGGTCTTGTCCCGCCTTGGCGCTGAGGTCGCCTCCCGACTGGACAAGCGATGACTGCTGGCGAACCAGATCGCTGCTGCTTTTGACTTTTTTGCTTTGGGACGCGCGATGGCTTTCGTTGGCTGCGGACTCGATGGCGATATCGCGCCCGGCTGTCAGCGCCAGGCGGGTCTGGGCGATGACGTTGCTGGCAACGACCCTCAGGTCCTGCCCGGCCGTGACCTTCAGCTCGCGGTCAGCCGTCACGCTGGAACCATTCTGGGTAATGGTCTGGTCCCGGTGTTTGCTGCCCTGCGTATGGCTGTCCACCTGCTTGGCGGAGGTGAGGTTCACATCACGCATCGCCTGCAAGTTCGTGTCGTTGCCACTCTTGAGCACACCACCAACATTGGCGATATCCCGCCCAGCGCCCGCGCTCAGATCATGACTCGCCTCAATCCGCGCCGCGCTGTCGGCAAAATCACGTCGCTCGGTCTTGGAGCCGGTGCTGCTGGCATGGGTGGTGATGGTTCGTTCGTTGGTCAAATCACCGGCCACCGCCACAACACTGACATCCCGTCCAGCAATAACCCCACCCGCCCTGTTAGTCAGGTTATTACTCGCCAACGCATCCAGCCGACCACCCGCCTCCATCAGCCCGCTGTTGACCAAGCTGTCGCCAGCCGAAGCCCTCAGGTTGCTGGACGCCCGCAAGGTGCCCGCATTGTTCAGGTTTTGACCCGTGATCAGGCTGATGTCGGCGCCCTGAATCAACGCACCATTGGCCGCGAGGCGGTTGTTGGCCTGGGCCAGGTAGAGCACCGGCACAAGCACCTGCTCGTTGTTCACCGTGCGGGTTTCCATCCAGACGATGTCATGGGTCAGGGCCGCGACTTGTTCGGCGGTTAGGCTGACACCCAAGGACAGGTTCAGCGTGTCCTTGCTGGCGATGGCGTTGTTCATCAGGTACTTGAACATGCCGTCGTCGGAGGTCTGGCCGTCGAGGAAGCGCTGGCCGGTGCGGGCGATCACGGCTTGTTGGATCAGGCGTTGTTCGTAGAAGCCGTCACCCAGGCGCTTGGCGGCGATGTCGGGGTCGTAGCCCAGGTTCGTCAGCAGGTAGTCCGAGCTCATGAAGCGGCGCATGTCGGTCAGCGCCGGATTGGTCTCGATCAGGTATTTTTGCGGGTTGGCCTGGAACGAGCGGTCCGGCAGGCCGCGTACTTGGGTCAGGCCTGAGCCTTGGGTCGGCGTGGTCGAGCCTTCGCCGCTCATGCGGAACAGGCCGTTTTGCCCGGTGGGCAAATCAAAACCCGGCAAGGCCAGCGGATCGACCTGTTGCTGGGTCAGGTTCGGGGGTAGCTGCCGATTGACGCTGATGCGGGTCGAGAAGGCGTTGTCGGCCTGGGTGTCGGTGCGCGGGCCGGCACCGACATAGTTGTAGCCGCCACGCACGACGCTGTTGTCGGTGTTACCCGAGGTGCGGACATCGACTGCGCCACCGGCCTGGATAATCGCGGCGTAGGTCTGGTTATCGGTAGTACTTGCCTGGGTGCGGAACTGCGGGAGCTCACGTTCGGTCATGCCGATGAAGCGGCTCATCGCTGCCTCGAGGCCACCCAGGTCATTGGCGTTGTAGCCTGGGCTCTGCAACCAGTATTTGTTGGTGAAGTCATTGGCGGCGGCGCGCCAGCCACCTGGGCTGCGCGTGCGCTCGGACATGAAGGTGCGCGAGGTTTCGGTCTCGCCGGTCTCGATGCCGATGTTGTCCAGGCTAACGAGGTTGGCGGTCAATGCGCCGCCGACGCCGATGCTGCTGCTCCGGTTGGTCAGGGTGTCGCCCTGGATATCCAGGTTACCGCCGGTGGTGATGCTGGAGGCGGCACTGGCCGCGGTGACTTCGAACTTGTCGCGCTGAATGATCTGCCAGACGTGGTTCTCCTTGCCACCGCTGCAGTCGCCGGCGTTGACCCCTTCGATGCAGGCCACTTCCCTGATCGAGGCGGTGTAGATGCCCGCGTCGTGGGCGGTCAAGACCTCACGGACGTTGTCGATCGTGCTGGCCGCCAGGCGCATGCTGCCATCGCTCTGCAGCGAGCCGGAGCTGTTGAGGATTCGGTTGGCACGAGTGCCGAGGCCGTCGCGATCGATGCTCAGATCGCCCAGGCTGTAGATATCGGCATAGCGGTTGGTCAGGCTATTGACGCGCAGGCTGGTATTGCCGCCGCTGAAAATCAATCCGTGCTCGTTGAGCAGGTCGCCGGTCGATACGCCGAGCGCGCCGGCACTGCCGAGGGTGCCGTAGTTGTTGATCGTGGCGGCAGTGACGTTCATGTCCGCCGCCGAGCTCAGGCGACCGTAGCTGTTGAGGACGCCATCGACCACGACGGTTGTGCGGCCGCCGCCGGCGATACTGCCGTTTTGCTCCAGATTGATCAGCGCGGCCTTGAGGCCCAGGGCACCGAGACTGCTCAAGCGACCGTTGCTGGCATAGGCGCCGGTCAGTTGCAGGTCGATGGCCCCATCGCTGCCGATCAGGCCGTCGACGCGCCAATTGCTGCCACGGCCCACCATACTATCGGTACTGAGCAACTGGCCGGTGGCGGTCTGGGTCAACTGGTCGACATCCACGACCAGGTGCCCGGCCTGGATCGCCGTGCTGTTGGTCCAGCGATCAGCCGTCACCGTCAGGTTGCCGTAGGTCACCAACTGCCCGCCCGCCTGGCCCAGGTTGGCCTGGCTGATACCGAACACTCCCAGGCCGGTGTGCAACAGCTTGCCACCCGCGTTCTGAATGCTGCCGGTGTCCAGGCCCACATTTTGGCTGGCGGTTTCCAGGGTGCCGTCGTTGTTATCGAACAGGCCACCGATGTCGAACACGGTGGTGCTGTTCTTGCCCAGGGTGCGCAGTTGGCCCTTCTGGTTGCTCAGGCTCGCGGCCAGAATATCCAGGCTGTCCTGGCTTTCGATGATGCCCGCGTTGTTGTTCAGCGCGCCCGAAAGGTCAAAGTCGATGCGACTGGCGCTGACCTGCCCGCCGCCGCTGTTGTCCATGTCCCGACCAATGACCTGGACCTTGCCCGTGGCGTATATCCCACCGTTGCGATTGTTGATATCCGCACCCGCGTTGGTGATCACGACATCGCCGGCTTGTGCAGCGATGCGCCCGCCGTCGTTGAACAGCCCAGCCAAGGCTTGGATACTGAGTCCTTGGGCCTGGATCGTGCCGCCCCGACGGTTCACGTCATAGCCGTTTTTCAGCACACCCGTGGCCCGCGCCTCCAGCGCGGCCTTGACGCTGGACAGCACGCCGCCGCGGTTGTCCAGGTTGATCGCGAAGACACTCAGCTTGGCGTCCTGGGCGATGATGCTGCCACCCTGGTTATCGATATCACCTGCGACATCCACGGTCACCAGGCCCTTGCCTTGCAACGTGCCCTTGGCGTTGTTCAGGCTGGCGGCATCGAGTTCGAGCGCGCCTTCACGGCTGGCGATCAGGCCCTTTTCGGCGTTTTTCACCGAGTCGCTGGCACTGACCAGCAACTTGCCATTGGCGGCGACAGTACCTTTGTTGCTGTTGTCCAGGCTGGCGGTGCGCACGGTCACAACGCCCTGGCTGGACAATTCACCGCCCTGGTTCTTGATCGCGCCGGTGCTGGTGATGTCGAGGTTTTTACCGGTCATGACCAGGCCGGTCAGGTTGTCCAGGCTGCCGAGGATCAGCGTCGCGCTGTTCAGGCTCGATAATTCACCGGCATTGTTTTCCAGGTGGCCCAGGTTGGCCGTCAGCAGGCCCTGGCTATTGATCAGGCCGCCCTGGCTGTTGAGGACCTGATCGGCGGTCAGGTGCAGTTCGGTGTTGCCGAGGATGCGGCCTTTATTGCGGTTATCCACCACGTTACCGGTGACGGTGGTCTTGCGCTGGCCACTGAGCGTACCGCCCTGGTTGTTCAGCGCAGCGCTGGTCGTGACGTTCAGGTCGCGACTGGCAATAACGGTTTTGCCGCCGTTGTTCAGTTGCTTGGCCGTGAGGGAGACATCGCCCGTGGTATTGCGGCTGTTATCGGCGTTGACGCCGGCTTCGATGATGCCGTTGTTGCTGAGCGTACCGCCGCTGTCCAGGTGAATGCTGTCGCGGGCCACCAGGTTTTTCTGGCTGGTCAGGTCGCCCTGGGTCTTAACGTCCAAGCGGCTACCAGCGTACACCTGGCCACGGGTTTCCAGGCTTTTGGCCGCGATGTCGACAGCACCGGCGGCGGCCGTCTGCGCCAAACTCAAATGCCCATTGGCATCCAGCTGAATATCCCCCCCACTGGCAACCATCTTGCCGTCCAGCTTCACCCCGACTCCGGCCTCGGTACCCACCAGTTTGATCGCCCCGGCGTACATACCACCCAAGGCCGAGGAATCGATGGCCAATTCGGGTTTGGCACTGCCGTCGTCGGCCCGGGCAGTGGCATTCAGGGTGCCTGCGTTGACGTCATTGCGCCCGGCCACGATGGTCAGGTTTTTTGCCTGAATCTCAGCGTTGATCTTGGCGCTGCGGGTGATGATTTCGAAGCGGTCGACGTTGTTCGCGTTCAGGCCCGCGCCTTCGATGGCGACGCTGCCCTGGTCCACCTGATAGCGACCCACCTGGCCGTTTTCGATGATCGGCTTGCCCGTGGTCAGGGTCGCCTTTGGGGTATTGATGAAACCGCAGCCGTTACAGCTGATGCCATAAGGGTTGGCGACGATGACGTGGGCCGACTGCCCCGCCACTTCGGTGTAGCCGCGCAGTTGGCTGGGGTTGCCGCCGTTGACTTCGTTGAGGATGGTGGTGGCGGCCGTGCCCTGGAGGTTCGGGTTGCCGAGGATGATCCCGCCCAGCTGCGTGGCCTGGGCCGGGTTGGTGGCGTTGTTGAGGATCACGCCGTTGCTGCCGACGTTGTAGTCCTTGAACTGGTTATGCGACAGCCCGCTGCCGTTGGGCTTGGCGATGTTGACCACCGGCACGCCGTTGCCGGCCTGGCCGAGGCTGGTGCCCGGGGCGCTGACCACGATGCCGCCCGCCTGGGCCCACATCGGTTGCCAGAACATGACGTTGGCCAGCAGGAACGCCAGGCCACGCTTGGGCATGCCCCAGAAGGCGTCGCGGGTTTTCAGGGCAGCAGAAGGCTGGCGGGCCAGGAAGGCGTGTTGGCGGTCGTCCATGATCAGTTCTCGTTACAGCAGCGTTAAATAGATACATCCAAGCGGAAGTAGATCGGCGCTTCGCGCTCGGTCAGGGCATCCGGACGTTCCAGGGAATGGGCGAAGGTGACGCTGGCGTTCAGGTGCTCACCGCGGGCGAACAGCTCCAGCGAGTTGCTCGACATGCGCCCGTGCTCGCTACCGTTGTAGCGATTACCGCGAATCACGCCCTGGTCATAACCGAGGCTGGTGCCGTACTCGGCGAACACCGGGCGCAGCCACTCCACCGCTACCGGGCGGCTCCAGCGCAGGTCGTTGCGCCAGTAGCCGCCGCTGTCGCCGGACAGCGTCTGGTCCTTGTAGCCGCGAACCGACGACAGGCCGCCCAGGCTCATGCGCTGAGGGCTGAACAGCACGTCCTCGCTGCGCTGGCCGGTCATCAGGCTGCTGAAGCTGAAGGACTCGCCCCCCAGCATGAAGGGCTGCAAATAGCTGAGGGTGGCGGTGTACTTGCGATAACGCGCATCCGGCAACCCAGGCCCCGGCTCATGATCGCCCTGGGCATCGAGAGCGCCGATACCTTGTTGCAGGCCCAGGTCGAGGTTGACGAAGGCATTGCCGATCCGCCGGCCATGGTTGATGCCGAACTGCGCCTCGCTGATGCGGTTGCTGCTTTCGGCAAGCTTGCTGTCTTCGATGAAGTTGTTGGTGCGCAGGTACGAAAGGCCGGTGTTGAGTGAAGTCTTGCTCACGGCATCGCGATGGACCACTCGCTCCAGGCGCACCTGATGGTTCTGGCTGTCGCCACTCTGCTTGAAATTGAAGCCGTTGGCCTGGCCCAGCGCGCGGTACTCGCTCTCGCTGTAGGTGTAGCTCAGGTTCCACCAGCCAAACGGCAGGTTGTAATAGAGCATGCCATTGCGTGAGGTTTTCTGATGGTCGCTGACGGCATCGTGGCCGCCGCGCAAGGCCAGTTGGTCAGCCAGGCCCAAGGGGCTGTCCCAATCCAGGGAAGCGCCCCATTGCTGCTCGCCGGTGCTTTTCTGCCCATCGTTATGCCGTGACAGGCCGGCGCGCCAGGGTTTCTGCGGGGTGTTGTTGACCCGCACTTCGCTGCCACCGATGTTTTGCCCGGGGGTCAGCTCCATTTGCGCACGGTTGGACGGCAAACGGTTCAGTTGATCGACCATCTGCTCCATCTCCCGCAGGTTGAGCAAATCGCCGGTTTTGCCGGGAAACGCCATCGCCAACTCACGGTCCGACAGCTGGCTGTTCTCGGCACCTTTCAGGCCTTCCAGGCGGCCCTCGACGACCAGCACTTGCAGGTGACCGCTGGACAGGTCCTGTTGCGGCAAATAGGCGCGACTGGTGACCAGGCCCTTCTCCAGGTAGTGGTCGGTAATGACCTTGAGCAACTGGTTAAGCTGCGGCACGCCCAGGCACTGGTTGAGGAAAGGTTTGAGCAGGCGTTGGCGCTCGCCCTCGGACAACGCATCGGCGCCCTTGAGCTCGATGGTCTTGATCGGGAAGCAACGGGTATCGGCAGGTGCAGTGGGCTGGGCCGGCTTCGCGTCCTTGCCGGGCAGGTCCTTGAGCTCTTCCAGACGCCGACGCTGCTCTTCGAGCAGACGGTCCTGGCGCTCACGAATCAGGTCCGTGTCACCGGGGGTTGGCGCAGCATAAGCAAGTGTTAGCGGAGACAGGCACAGCAAAGCCAGGCACGACCTCGCCCACAGGGCGGGTGAGAACATGTTCGATCCCTCGATGCAGAAAATGACAGCAAGCTCGTGAGCGGACGAAGAGCCGAATGCCGGCTTACCCCCATGAAACACCCACGTTGCTGATGCGCAAAACCACGCGCACACCAGACCCTGCATATCGCTTTCGGTTCAAGAGAGCGGGAATTTTCCATTCAAAAAAGAGACGCGTCTCACAGGACGCGTCGAAAAACACTACACAAAACGACTGCTCGGATTGCGCAGACGCCTACAGACACTCATCCAGGAAACTCACCACGGTTCCCATGCAAGCCATCCGCTCCTCGATATGGGGCATATGGCTGGAGTGTTCGAACAACGCCCAGCGAATGTCGGGAACATGATCCACATAGGGTTTGACCACCAACGGCGTCGCTTCATCGTATCGGCCTGAAATCAGCAGGGTCGGCACGCTGATCCGAGGCAAGCGATCGGTGATGGACCAGTCCTTCATGCTGCCGATCACATGGAATTCGGTGGGGCCATTCATGGCGTGGTAAACGGTAGGATCGGCATCGATCTGGGCAAAGGTACGGGCGACTTCATCGGGCCAGGGCGTGACACGGCAGACATGACGGTCGTAGAAAACCCGAGCGGCCTCAAAATACTCGGTAGACGTCAAGGTTCCAGCCCGCTCGTGCTTGAGCAGTGTTTGCTGCACCTCAATGGGTAGCAGCTGGCGCAAGCGATTGACTTCAAGGAGCCACGTGGACATGTCCGCCGGGGAGTTGGCGACAATCAACGCGCGCAAGCCCGCGGGCTGGAGCACCGCATGTTCGCTGGCCAACATGCCGCCCCAGGATTGCCCCAACAGTGCGTAATTGTCGCGAATGCCCAGATGATCCAGCAGGTTCTCCAACTCATCGAGAAAGAGCGCCACGTTCCAGAACGAGGGGTCTTTTTCCGGAAGATGGGTGGAACGCCCATTGCCCAGTTGGTCGTAATGAATCACCGGATAGCCACTGTTGGCAACATCCTTGAAGGCATCGACATAATCGTGTGTACAGCCCGGGCCGCCATGCAAGATCAGCAGCGGCGTACGGCCACTGCTGAAGTCGCCAGTGATGCGATACCAGGTCTGATACGGACCAAAAGGCGCAAAGCCTTCGTGCGTTACGGGAAGATCCATTTCGTGCCGCTCCCTAGAAATACTGCGGAACACGATACCGGGGACTGGACGGCGGAATAACTAGAGAAACAGATAGGTTTTTACCCGATTTCAGCTATCGAGCAACCGATAGTGCACCGCCCTGACCACGGCCTGGACCCGATTCCTGGCGCCAAGCTTGTGCATTGCAGAAGTCAGGTGGAGGGTGATGGTGGCCAAGGAACGATTCAGTTGCCTGGCGATGTCCGCCGCCGTCAACCCTTCAGCGGCTAATCTCAAGCACTCACGCTCGCGTTTGGTCAGGCGAACCGGGCATGCGCGGGCTTCCTTGCCGAGCAGCGGAAAAGCCGCCTCTTGCAGGGCATGGGAAATCAGGCTGAAGTCGCCCAGCGTTTGCCGCACATCCTGCAGGGTGCTCCCCTTCGTATCGGTGCGCAGCCCGGTCAATGTCGCAAAGCCACCTTTGGGCAAATGCATCGGCACCGTCACGCCACAGGTCATGCGCGAATCCTGCAGGTAGCTCACGACCGGTGCATGACTCTGGCCGATGAACGGCTGCAGCACTGTGTCGGCCTCCGGTCGATAGGACCAGACAAAAGGAGATATGGCATTGATTGCCAGATGCTGGACGGGGTCGATCTGGTAATAACCTTCTTCGCACCAGAGCGAGTGCCAATCACGGGGGGTATTGCGCAACTTCAGCACAGCCGGGGTGATCAGTGCCCCATCATGATCCAGCGGCACCGGACTGTAGTCGTACACCAAGGCATCAAAGCCTAGCGCCTGGACCATCCCCAGGGTGTTATCCATCTGTTCGTCCAGGCTCCTGCCAGACAAAAGACGGGTATTGAAGTCAGACAGCTTGGCCTGCATCCATTCAGCTCCCTTATTAATTTCAATCCTGAAATCGTGCAAGTAGAATGCCACGCCTGAGCGAGGGAATGCCAGAGATCAAACCTATAAGAATTGCTAGCTTATGGGCGCGTAGCTTCCTCGGTAAGGTTTAGCCAACGGGCGCACCTGAGCAGGAGAGCAATGATGTGGCGTGAGATCGAGCCAGACCAGCGGTACGACGTGGAAGTCGATGGTCATCGTCTGGTGGCCTATGGCTTTGGCGACGGCGACGACGTGCTGTTGTGCCTCAATGGCGGGCCGGGATTGCCTTGCGACTATCTGCGTGACAGCCATGGCTGGCTCAAGGAAAAGGGCTTGCGGGTCATCGCTTTCGATCAGTTGGGGACCGGCGCCTCGGCCAGGCCTACTGACGAATCCCTGTGGGACATCACCCGCTATGTGGCGGAGGTAGAGACCGTCCGCCAAGCCCTCGACCTGGGCAAAGTGCACCTGCTGGGGCACTCCTGGGGTGGCTGGCTGGCGATCGAGTACGCCATTCATCACCCTCAATCGCTGAAAACCCTGATCCTGGAAAATACCGCCGGCGATATTCCTCATCTGTCCCTGGAACTGGAGCGTCTGCGGGCTGCCCTGGGCAGTGAGACCGTCGCGATGATGCAGCGCCATGAAGCCTTGGGCACCCTGGATCATCCGCAATACCAGGCGGCCATCACCCTGCTCAACTATCGCCATGTCTGCCGTCTGGACGAGTGGCCTGCACCGGTGACACGTTCCCTGGGCGACTGGAACATGGGGCCTTACATGACCATGCAGGGCCCCAACGAATTTCTCTATACCGGCAATCTCAAGGACTGGAATCGCATCGAGCAGATGGCCGGCTTCGAAATGCCTGTGCTGATCACCACCGGTCAACATGATGAACTGACGCCAGCCTGTGCGATGCGCATGAAAATGGCGCTCAAGGATGTACAACTGAATGTGTTCCCCAACAGCAGCCACATGCCGTTCTACGAAGAGCCCCACGCCTACTTCCCAGTCCTGCTGGACTTTCTGCACCGCCATCGGAACTAGCCCATGAACCTGGCGCGCTACCGTTTCATACTGTCGCGCCCGCTACAGCTATTGCCGGTGCTGTTTGGCATCAGCATGATCACCTTTGTGCTCGTGCGCTCGATCCCCGGGGACCCCGCCAGGGCGCTGCTGGGCTCGCGCAGCACGCCGGAGGCGCTGATCAGGATTCGTGCCCAGTACGGGCTCGACCAGCCCTTGTGGATGCAGTACTTCTACTTTCTCAAGAACCTGCTCAAAGGCGATCTCGGCCAATCGCTGCTCTACAAAGTCGATGCCTTGCAGCTGATCAGTACCCGCATTGAGCCAACCCTGTTCCTGGTGCTCGGCAGCGTACTGCTGGCGCTGCTGATTGCCGTGCCACTGGCCACGGTAGCGGCACGCAACAAGAGCGGTTGGCAGGATCATCTGATTCGCCTGTTCACCACGGCAGGGCTCGGCATGCCGGCATTCTGGCTCGGCATCATGTTGATCCTGCTGCTCAGTGTGCAGTTGGGACTGTTCCCGGTCTCAGGCTATGGACGTACAGGGTGGGACAAACTGCATCACATGGTTTTGCCGTGCCTGACCATTGCCTTGGCACTCTCCGCCGTTCTGGTGCGCAACCTGCGCGCCAGCATGCTCATGGAGCTACAAGCCGATCATGCCACCGCCGCACGGGCCCGGGGCTTGTCCGAGCGGGCGATATTTCGCCGGCATGTGCTGCCCAACTCCCTCGTACCGGCGGTCAACCTGCTGGCGGTAAACATCGGCTGGTTGATCAGCGGCACGGTGGTCATCGAAAGTCTGTTTGCCATTCCCGGCATCGGTCAATTGCTGGTACGCGGCATCTTTACCCGCGACTACATGGTGGTCCAAGGCGTGGCCATGGTGCTGGCCCTCGCCACCGTCACGGTCAATTTCCTCGCCGATGTGCTGACCGTGATGATTGATCCGCGGGTGAACATGCGATGAGCGGCCAGACCCTCAATCCCGCCTGGCGTCTTGCGCTGCGTTTCGGCTTGCGCAACGGTCGCCTGGCCACCGTGCTAGGCCTGGCGATTCTGTTTGGCTGGCTGTTGCTCGCACTCTTGGCACCCTGGGTCGCACCCTTCGATCCGATTGCCCAGAACACCGATATTCGCCTGCTGGGGCCGAGCCTGGCCCATCCGTTCGGCACGGACAATTTCGGTCGCGACGTTCTTTCCCGAGTGATCTGGGGTGCGCGCATCGACTTGCAGATTTCCGTGATCGGCGTGGTTTTCCCGTTCTTGATCGGCACTTGCGTCGGCGCCTTGGCCGGCTATATCGGTGGCCGGTTCGACACGATCTGCATGCGCCTGATCGATATTATCCTGGCCTTCCCCTTCCTGGTGCTGATGTTGGCAATCATGGCCATCCTCGGCCCCGGCCTGAGCAGCTTTTATATTGCGATGGCCCTGGTGGGCTGGGTGTCCTATGCACGACTGATCCGTTCTCAGATCCTGGTGCTCAAGCAAAGCGATTTCGCCTTGGCGGCCAAAAGCCTGGGCTTCGGCCATGGACGCATACTGTTTCGGCACCTGTTGCCCAATGCCATGTTCGGCTCGATCGTGTTTTCCATGTCCGACGCGGTGCTGGTGCTGCTCAATGGGGCGGCGGTCAGCTATCTCGGCCTGGGGGTTCAGCCACCCACCGCCGAGTGGGGCACGATGGTCGCCGAGGGCCAGAGTTTCATCACTAACGCCTGGTGGATCTGCACCTTCCCGGGACTGGCGATCGTCACCTTGGCCATGGGCTTCAGTCTGCTGGCCGACGGTGTCGCCGAGCACCTCGGAGAACGCCCATGAGCACACCGGTGTTGCACGTCGAGGACCTCAGCGTGATCGCCGGCCACGGTGAGGACGAGGTCACGCTGGTGGATCGCGTGTCATTTGACTTGGCCGAAGGCGAAATCCTCGGTCTGGTGGGTGAAAGCGGCTCAGGCAAGACGATGGCCTGCCGGGCCTTGATGCGCTTGCTGCCCTCTGCAAACCTGCGGGTCCAAGGCAAGGCCGTGCGCCTTGCCGGCAAGGACCTGCTGACACTGGATGAAGCCGACATGCGAAGCATACGGGGTCGGCAGCTAGGGATGATTTTTCAGAATCCCGGCAGTCATCTTGACCCGTTGATGCGTATTGGCGAACAGATCGGCGAGGGCATACGCCTGCATCAGGGGGCGTCCAAGCGTGAAGCACGGGCGAAGGCCATTGATGTGTTACGCCAGGTGGGCATTCCCGATCCGCTAACGCGGGTCGACAGTTTTCCCCATGAGTTTTCCGGTGGCATGCGTCAACGCGCCATGATCGCCGTGGCATTGGGTTGCAACCCCCAGGTGCTGATCGCCGATGAGCCGACCACTGCCCTGGATGTCACGGTACAGGCACAGATCCTGCGCCTGCTCCTGGATTTGCGCGACCAACGTGGGCTGTCAATCATCATGATCACCCACGACCTGGGGATCGTCGCCCAGACCTGTGATTCCATCGCGGTGATGTACGCCGGTCGGCTCTGCGAACACGGCAACAAGCTTGATCTGCTGGCTCACCCACGACATCCCTATACGGCGGCCCTGATCGACTGCCAACCGGCTACCAGCGCCGGCCATGCCATGCTCAAAACCATCGCCGGCCAGCCGCCTCTGCTGGATGCGCTGCCCACCGGTTGCCGCTTCAATCCTCGCTGCCTTCAACAGGGCAGCCAGTGCACGCGGCTGTTGCCACAGATGCAAGTCACGACAGAGGCACACCGAGTCGCCTGCCATTACCCGCTGCCTGTGGGAGCTTCGTCATGACCCTGTTGCACGTGAAAGATCTGCAGGTGCGCTTCGCCGCCCCTGGCAGTGGTCCGTTCGGAATCAACAGGCAATGGGTGAAAGCCGTCAACGGCGTGTCGCTGAGTCTGGCCGCCGGAGAGGTGCTTGGGTTGGTGGGGGAGTCGGGCAGCGGCAAGAGCACCCTGGGTCGGGCCATCTTGCGCCTCACTGAGGTCAGCGCCGGACAAATCCTGTTCGATGGCGTGGATATGGCTCAAGGCAAGCGGATCGACATCGAGCGACTGCGCCACGAAACCGCGATGATTTTCCAGGATCCTTATACCGCCCTCAATCCACGGATGAGCATTGGCGACACCCTGGCTGAAGTGCTGCGAGTGCGCTGTGCGATCCCTGCATCGCTGATTCGCCAGCGGGTCGATGAACTGCTGAACCTGGTCGGCCTGCGACCGGAGCTGGCCCACCGCAAACCGGGTTCGTTGAGTGGCGGTCAATGCCAACGTGTGGGGATCGCTCGGGCGCTGGCCATCGAGCCACGGTTGATCATCGCCGATGAATGCGTGGCCGCGCTGGACGTTTCCATCCAGGGACAGATCATCAACCTGCTGCTGGAGCTGCGACAGCGCATGAACCTGGCGATTCTGTTCATCGCTCACGACCTGGCGATCGTTCGGCGGCTCTGTGATCGGGTCGCCGTGATGTACCTCGGCGAGATCGTCGAGCAAGGGCCCACGGAGGCCGTGTTCAGCAGCCCGCGGCATCCTTATACCGTCGCGTTGATCCAGTCCATTCCACACATCGACCCGACTCGAGCGTTGCTGAGCGCCCCCCTGCCTGGCGAGCCACCCAGCCCCCTGAACCTTCCATCCGGCTGCGTTTTTCACCCGCGCTGCCGGTATGCACAACCCATCTGCGCGAAAACGCCGCCCCCCAGCCATGACATCAATGGACATCGTTATAGCTGTGTGCTCGGAGAGCCATTGCTCTAAAAAACATTCATCAATAGGGAGTTTGACCATGCGATCGAAACACTTGAAGTTGCTGACCGCCGCGACGTTGACCGTTTGCACACTGGCGGCCGGTGTCGCCCAGGCAGCAGGCGTGCTGACCATCGGTTGCCGTGAAGAAAGTACGACGTTCGACCCGATCAAAAGCGCGCAGAACCGTGATAACTGGGTGTTCTCCAATGTCTACGACGTATTGGTGCGCGTCGACAATACCGGCACCCAGCTGGTACCGGGGCTGGCCGAGAGCTGGCAGGTTTCCGACGATGGCATGACCTATACCTTCAAACTACGTTCGGCCAAGTTCTCCGACGGCTCAGCGATTACCGCCAGCGATGCAGCGTTCAGTCTGTTGCGCATCCGCGACAACAAAGGGTCGCTGTGGAGCGACTCCTACAAGATTATCGACAAGGCCCAGGCAACCGACCCGCAGACACTGGTGGTGACACTCACGAGCCCTTCAGTGCCCTTCCTCGCGCAGCTGGCGTTACCCAACGTCTCCATCCTGTCGCAAAAGGCCATGGAGAAAATGGGTGAGGAAGCCTATGCCCAGGACCCCGTCGCCTCTGGCGCCTTTATCGTCAAGGAGTGGCTACGCGGTGATCGCGTAGTGCTGGAAAAGAACCCCCACTTCTGGCAGGCCGACAAGGTGAGCCTGGATGGCGTGGAATGGATCTCCATCCCGGATGACAATACGCGGATGTTGAAGGTACAGGCCGGTGAACTGGATTCAGCGATCTTCGTGCCCTTCTCGCGCGTCGAAACCCTGAAGAAAGATCCCAACCTGGTCGTACACATGGATCCCTCCACCCGTGAGGATCATCTGCTGATCAACCATGAGCACGGCCTGCTGGGCAAGCCTGAAGTACGTCAGGCCCTGGACCTTGCGATCAACAAGAAATCCCTGGTCGATACCGTGACCTTCGGCCATGGCCAGGTGGCTTATTCCTACATTCCTAAAGGAGCGCTTTATCACAATGCCGATAATCTGCAGCGCCCGTACGACCCGGAAAAAGCCAAAAAAATGCTGGCCGATGCAGGCGCTTCAGGCCTGAAGCTCAACTATGTGGTCAATGCGGGCAATGAAGCCGACGAGCAGATCGCCGTGCTGGTCCAGCAACAGCTCGCAGCAGTCGGCGTGACAGCCACCTTGCAGAAAGTCGACCCAACCCAGAGTTGGCAAATGCTGATCGACGGCGACTACGATCTGTCCGTGATGTACTGGACCAACGACATCCTCGACCCGGACCAGAAGACCACCTTCGTGCTGGGACATGACACCAACATGAATTACATGACCCGCTACAAGAACGACAAGGTCAAGGATCTGGTCGCGGCCGCGCGGGTAGAAGTGGACCCGACCAAGCGCAAGCAGATGTATACCGACCTTCAGGCAATCGCCAAGCAGGACGTCAACTGGATCGATCTCTACTACAGCCCGTACATCAATATTTCGCGCAAGAACATCGAGCACTTCCAACAAAACCCACTGGGACGCTTCTCTCTTGAGGAAACAGTGAAGCGCTAGCGAGTAGTGGCAACGCCTTGATCACGAATCGAGGCTTGCCACTTGATGGCCGAGCAACATCGGCCGCTCCCCGGTCATCTCACACAGCAGCGCTGTGACGGCGTTCCCTTCAACCGTGCCATGCTCTTGCAGAAAGCCCGCCACGGCGCTGACAGCCGGCCAGTAACGGTGCACCAGGCAACTGCAACGAGCGATGGCCTGGGCTTGGGCGTCGAGCAGCTTGCGCGGTGGCAGCAGGCTGATCAGCTCGTGCCCCCGGTCCAGGTCACCCCGGCCGCTGCCCCTGAACAGCCGGTCGGACCTGCGGTGCCGGTAGACCGCTTCGGCCACAGGCCCGGCGAAGCAATGGAGCAGGTCACGCTCGATGGCATCGATCATCGAGGGCAGGTATTCAGCGATCCCCGGCGCGTCGAAGGCCGGGCGCGAAACAAGGTAGTCGGCTTCGACCAACCCTTCTGCGTATTGCGGGTTGCCGTGCAGGTCGAACAGCGGCCCCGCCCAGGCTTCGACCTTGGTACGCACGGTGATGCGCTTTATCGGTAGGCCATTCCACCAAAAAGCCAGGGCATGACCGGCTTCGTGGAAGGCCGTGCTGCGCGGGCATTTGTTCATGATGGGGTCCGTCACGGCAGGCGCCGTTCATATCATCTGCCTCACCGCCGGGCGCCGATAAAAGATTATCCCTATCGACCGTTAATACTGCGCCTATTAGCTATCTGGCAAAGGAGGACTAGCCTGAATTCAGGCTGGTGTAATCCGGCCCGTGAAACCTGACAAGAGATAGGAAGCGTTCAGAAACGTACTGGGCTTGCCGTGGGCCACCGTACTGGCAATTAGATGTTGCCGCGTAGCCAAACATGATCAGTTGAGCGAACTGTGAGCCCTGCGCCCTGTGTCATTTATTTCGCCTGTCGCTATTCGAAGCCCGCCGGGCTGGATAGCTGGATGAATACGACCAAAGGTAGCTTCTCATGGCAAACGAATCGAAATGCCCGTTCAATCACGCCGCTGGCGGTGGCACGACGAACCGCGACTGGTGGCCGAACCAACTGAATCTGAAGATCCTGCACCAGCACTCCTCGCTGTCCGACCCAATGGGCGAGGATTTCAACTATGCCGAAGCGTTCAAGCGCCTGGACTTCCAGGCCTTGAAACAAGACCTGAATGCGCTGATGACCGACTCGCAAGACTGGTGGCCGGCGGACTTCGGCCACTATGGGCCGCTCTTTGTCCGCATGGCCTGGCACAGTGCAGGCACCTACCGCACCGGTGATGGGCGCGGTGGGGCGGGTTCCGGCCAGCAGCGGTTTGCACCGCTCAACAGCTGGCCCGACAACGTCAGCCTCGACAAGGCGCGTCGGCTGCTGTGGCCGATCAAGCAGAAGTATGGTCGCAACATCTCCTGGGCCGACCTGATCGTCCTTACCGGCAACGTCGCGCTGGAGTCCATGGGCTTCAAGACCTTCGGCTTTTCCGGTGGTCGCGCCGATGTCTGGGAGCCGGATGAAGACGTCTACTGGGGTTCCGAAAACAAATGGCTGGGGGGCGATGTCCGCTATGGCAAGCCCGACAAAGCCGCCATGCAGGATCCCGGCGAGGGCCAATTGGTGGCCGAACCTGGCAACGAAGAAAGCCGAACTGACGAAGGACGCAACCTGGAGAACCCGCTGGCCGCCGTGCAGATGGGGCTGATCTACGTCAACCCGGAAGGCCCCGAGGGCCAGCCGGACCCGGTCGCCGCCGGGCTGGATATTCGCGAAACCTTCGCCCGCATGGCGATGGACGACGAAGAAACCGTGGCACTGATTGCCGGCGGCCACGCCTTCGGCAAGACCCACGGCGCCGGGCCTGCGGACAATGTCGGTGCCGAGCCCGAAGCCGCTGGCCTGGAGCTGCAAGGCCTGGGCTGGAAGAGCACCTTCGGCACCGGCAAGGGGCCCGATACCATCACCAGTGGCCTGGAAGTCACCTGGACCACCACGCCCACCCGCTGGAGCAACAATTACCTGGAGAACCTGTTCGGCTTCGAATGGGAACTGACCAAGAGCCCGGCAGGCGCGCATCAATGGACACCGAAAAACGGCGCAGGCGCGGGCATTATCCCCGATGCCCATGACCCGGCCAAACGGCGGAATCCAACGATGCTGACCACCGACCTGGCCCTGCGCTTCGACCCGATCTACGAAAAAATCTCCCGGCGTTTCCTGGAAAACCCGGAGCAGTTGTCCGACGCCTTTGCCCGCGCCTGGTTCAAGCTGATCCACCGCGACATGGGCCCGCTCTCACGCTACCTCGGCCCGGAACTGCCCAACGAAGAACTGCTGTGGCAAGACCCTATCCCGGCGGTCGACCATCCGCTGGTCAACGACAGCGACATCGCCGCCCTCAAAGGCAAGCTGCTGGCCGCGGGCCTCACGGCTTCACAGCTGGTGTCCACGGCGTGGGCCGCGGCTTCCACCTTCCGTGGCTCCGACAAACGCGGCGGTGCCAACGGTGGCCGCCTGCGCCTGGCCCCGCAGAAGGATTGGCCAGCCAACCAGCCAGAACAACTGGCACAAGTGCTGGCGACCCTGGAAAGGGTTCGGAGCGAGTTCAATACGGCCCAAGCCGACGGCAAGAAAATCTCCCTGGCGGACCTGATCGTGCTGGCCGGCAGCGCCGGTATTGAACAGGCCGCGAAAAATGCCGGGCTCAGCGTGACGGTACCTTTCACGCCAGGACGCATGGACGCGAGCCAGGAACAGACGGACGTCGAGTCGTTCGGTTTTCTCGAGCCCATTGCCGATGGTTTCCGCAACTACCTCAAGGGCCGGTACCGCGTGTCCGCCGAGGCGCTGCTGATCGACAAGGCACAACTGCTGACCCTCACTGCCCCGCAAATGACGGCACTGATTGGCGGCCTGCGAGTACTGGATACCAACGTCGGCCACACTGCGCACGGTGTCTTTACCCAACGGCCAGGGACGTTGAGCAACGACTTTTTCGTCAACCTGCTCGACATGGGCGTGGAATGGAAAGCCCTTTCCGACACCCAGGAAACCTTCGAGGCCCGCGACCGCAAGACCGGCCAGGTCAAATGGACCGGCACTCGCGTTGACCTGGTCTTCGGCTCCAACGCGCAGCTGCGGGCCCTGGCCGAAGTCTATGCCAGCCCGGATGCCCAGGAGCAGTTCGTCAAGGACTTCATCGCGGCGTGGGTCAAAGTGATGAACCTGGATCGGTTCGATCTGCGGTGAGAAGCGTCCAAGCCCATGAGGTCGTGCAAGGACGCGGCCTCATGAACTTTTCTTCACACCACGCCTGCGTGTGATTGGGTAAAGTCCCCTCGCTCATTCAAGAAACTAAGGTTTTAGCCCGCGCTCCCAGCGGGCTTTTTTTTGCCTGGCGTTCAGGCTGACGAAGTGCGTTGCCCAACGCAGGCTGCTCCAAGGCCGCCCGTCCATAAAACAGCAGCGCCATCAGCCAACAACTCAACCAGACGAAAATCCCCGCCCAGAACGTGTGGGACATGTAGTGCCAACCCTGCAGGACCCGGGTCGTGCCGTAGACAAACCCCAAGGCCAGCGCCCCATACATCAAGGCTTTCGAATGACGCCAGCGGTAGCGGCGGGCGACGAAATACAGCGCCAGCATGGTGAAGCCGCCGGACGCATGGCCGCCGGGCCAGCAACGACCGTCACCGGCGACGTTCAGCAGGTCGAAATTCTGGAACCATTCCTTGTGCTCGATCTTGCCGGCGTACTGGGTGGTTTCCACCGGGCAGTACACGCTGGTATGGCCCTTGAGGTAATGGATCACCCCCGTGCTGAGGGAAAAGGCGAAGACCACGTAGAGAAAGTCGCGACGGTGCTTGTGGGCAAAACGCAGTGGCTTGCTCAGTCGGGTCTTATCCAGCAGGCGAAGCAGCCTAGGGTGTTTTTCCGGTTTGAAGATCGGCCAGAAAAACGCCAACAGCGCTCCCACTATGGCCGCCTCGCCGGTCCAGTTCGGGATGACCCTCGCCCACTTGTGGGTGATTTGCTCAAAGAGCCGCACGTGCTCTAACGGAAAGACCTGGTGCAGCGGATCGTAGAAAAGATCGCTGATGGCGATGTCGATGCGGGTCAGGTCGAACAGCAAGAACACCACGGCGGCACAGACCAAGGGAATTCCGAGGTTGAGTCCGTAGAAACGGGCGCGAGCAGACGTCAGCATGAGCGGTCCTAATCGTGGAAAAAGTTACTGAAACGCCACCGAGTGCCAGTCAGAGGCCTCGATAAACCCAAGCAAGCGTGGCGCTTGGGGCTGGGCGGTGGAAACGAACAACGAAGCGCCATAGCCGAACGCCGAGGTCGGGCGCTGGAGCGCGGTTTCCATGGCCTGCATGCATTCGCTATGGGTCACCAGAATCAGGTTGCGCCCCGCCACCTTGTGGGCCAGGGCATTACGCAGCAGGTCATGCCGGCAATTGATCAGCCAATCGTCACCGGTGCTCACCTTGTTGAACATGTACCCCACCGTCTGGGTCGCACGCACCAGCGGGCTGTTGTAGAGGTCGACGTTGTCCAGGCCCAGTTGCTCGAACCGGGCACCGAGGCCCACCGCAACGGCACGGGCGCGGTCCGTGATGCCCTCGCGGTCATTCAGGCACGCGGCCTTGGAGTGGTCGCAGCGCTCGACGTGGCGCACCAGCACGATCATCTCGCCCTTGGCCCAGCCATCGGCCAAGCCACGGGCACCGGCGATATTGCCATGGGCCAGGTCCGGCACCGCTGCCGGGCTCAGCAACCAGAAGGTCAACGGGATCACCAGCAGCGCCGAAGCCAGCACGACCAGCGTGTTTTGGTAACGGGCAAACCAGCGCGTATCGATCGAGCGCGTCAGGCCGAAAAGGCTCAGTCTCAGTTCCACATCAAGCCGCCCCGACGGCATCCACCCAGTCATTCGATGGCGCGACAGTAGAGAGGCCAACGTAGGCAGGCAGTGAAACCGATGTGAAAAAAAGCTTCAGATCCAGCCCCCCCCGCCGATACAGCCCTGCTACATGCTCTTGCTGGCTCTTAACAACAACAATCTTCCAGCCAATCGATGATCAAGCAGCACAACGTTCCTGGAGGAATTTGATGAATAGCTGGTTTGGCAACATTAGCGTCAACATGAAATTGGGCCTGGGCTTCGGCCTGGTGCTGGTCCTGACCTGCCTGCTGGCCCTGACCAGTTGGACCAGCCTGGGCGGTCTGATCCAGCGCAGCAACTGGATGAGCGACATCACTCAGCTCAACGCCGGCCTGACCAAACTTCGCGTCACCCGCCTGCAATACATGCTGACCAATGGCGACGAAACCGCCGCACAAAATGTGCAGACCACTCTCGATGGTTTCGTGGCGCAACAGAACACCCTGCTCAGCAGCTTCAAGAGCCCGGAAAACGTCAAGCTGCTCAAGGAGCAGAGCGCGGTCATCAGTGCCTATCAGGTCTCCCTGAACAAAATGCGCAGCGCCTACCGCACCGGCAACAGCGCCCGCGACGCCATGGGCGCGAACGCCGAGGTCGCCTACAAGCTGATCGAAGCCATCGACGCCGACGTGCGGCACATGGCCCTCAGCGATGAACGTTTCGCCCAGTTCCAGGCCATCACCGAGGCCAAGCAGGCCTTCATGCTGGCCCGCTATGAAGTGCGCGGCTATACCGCCAACAGCAACGCCGACACCGAACGCAAGGCCATCGCTCAGCTGGACGCCGCCATCGCTTCGCTCAAGCCCTTGAATGAACATTTCTCCAGCAGCCGCCAGGATGAACTGCGGCAATTGGAAAACGCCCTGACCCAATACCGCAGCGCCGTGCAGGCCTTCAAGCTGGCCACCGCCGATGTGGTCCAGGCCCGCAAGGAAATGACCGACCAGGGCACGACCATCGTGACCTTGAGCGAGCAGCTGTACCAGATCCAACTCGACCGCCGCGACGCTGAAAGCGCCCAGGCCCGCACCCTGCAACTGGTCAGCACCTTGCTGGCGTTGCTGATGGGCGTCATTGCCGCCGTGATCATCACGCGCCAGATCACCGGCCCGCTGCGCGATACCCTGGCCGTGGTCGAACGCATTGCCAGTGGCGACCTGTCGCAGAATGTCATCGTCACCCGCCGTGACGAACTGGGCGTGCTGCAACAAGGCATCGCACGCATGGGCGTGACCCTGCGCGACCTGATCAGCGGCATCCGCGATGGCGTGACCCAGATCGCCAGCGCCGCCGAAGAATTGTCCGCCGTGACCGAGCAGACCAGCGCCGGGGTCAACAGCCAGAAAGTCGAGACCGACCAGGTCGCCACTGCCATGCACGAGATGACCGCCACGGTCCAGGAAGTCGCGCGCAACGCCGAAGAAGCCTCCCAGGCCGCCGCCGCCGCGGATGGCGAAGCCCGCGCCGGCGACAAGGTGGTCAGCGAAGCCATCGCCCAGATCGAACGCCTGGCCAGCGAAGTGGTGCGTTCCACCGACGCCATGACCGTGCTGCAACAGGAAAGCGACAAGATCGGCAGCGTCATGGACGTGATCAAGGCCGTGGCCGAGCAGACCAACCTGTTGGCGCTCAACGCCGCCATCGAAGCGGCCCGCGCCGGTGAAGCCGGGCGTGGTTTCGCCGTGGTGGCCGACGAAGTCCGCGGCCTGGCCCAGCGCACCCAGAAATCCACCGAGGAAATCGAAGGCCTGGTGGCCGGCCTGCAGAACGGTACCCAGCAAGTGGCCGCCGTGATGAACAACAGCCGCAGCCTCACCGACAGCAGCGTGGCCCTGACGCGCAAGGCTGGGGAATCCCTGGGAAACATCACCCGCACGGTGTCGAACATCCAGTCGATGAACCAGCAGATCGCCGCCGCTGCCGAGCAGCAAAGCGCCGTGGCCGAGGAGATCAGCCGCAGCATCATCAACGTGCGAGACGTGTCAGAACAGACCGCCGCCGCCAGCGAAGAAACCGCCGCTTCCAGCGTGGAACTGGCGCGGCTGGGCAATCAATTGCAGATGATGGTCAGCCACTTCAGGGTTTGATCATGGACAACGCCCGGTTCCGATGGAATACGGGCGTTATGTATGAAGCCCCCTTCAAGCGTTCCAGGGGTTGATGACGTCAACCCCTGGAAACTCGAAGTCCCTGGTATTGCGGGTTGCAATCAGCGCCCCGTGAGTACGGCAAATAGCGGCAATCTGTGCATCAGCCATGCCTGCCGTCCTCCCCTTCGCCTCGCATGACGCAACGAGGGTCACGTACTCAACCGCCGCATGGGCATCGAAAGGCAGGATCCGGCCAGCAAAATCCTCTTCGAACATTGCCATTGCATGGGCTTCAAGCCTTTGCTTGCGCTTGCCGGAAGGCAGCCGGGCGACACCATGAAGAATTTCCGCCACGGTAACAGCGCAAATGACCAGTTCCATTGCAGGCTGCAAATCAACCCAGGCCAGGACACTGGCGTTCGGCTCTGCACGCATGAACTCTGAAATCACGTTGGTATCGAGCACTATCATTCAGATAAATCCGCCGCATTGGCCTTTTCGTCACGCGCAGGCAGATCCAATTCCACACCGCCCAGGGCACTGAATCTGTTTCGAATGCGACTCCCCAATCCACCTTCAGGACTCACTCTTGCCAAGGCACGCCCTAAAATCAGCCGGGCCTCTTCCTCCATGGAGTGGCCGTTATGGGCTGCCGCGATACGCAGTTGTTCCTTTATCTGATCGTCCAGGTTTCGAATAGTGAGGCTGGCCATAAAACACCTGCAATCAATGAAATCATTGATTGCAAGCTAGTTTAAAGCGCTCAACTTGTCTAGCGGCCACTCACCCGTCAGCCCCCAGGGACCACCGGGAATCAAAAACCGCCCCACGCATCGCCCTTTCGTACACATCTTCCCCTGACGTCCTACCGTTTTTTTCTGCGTGCTCCTGTACGGTTTTCTCCCGAAACGCACATTCCGTTCGAACAGGAGATAGACCCCACATGGACGTTAGCAACGACTCGCTGTTGCACCGGCTCGTCGCCTTCCCTGCCGGCAAGAAAATTTCAGAAACCAAATTCAGAACAGCCCTGCAGCACATGGGTGTGACGTCGGTGTTCGACATCGTGCGCATGGACAAAGCGCAGTTCGCCCTCGAACTCGCCAAGCACAGCGACGCGGATGCCGGGCGGGTGTATGACAGCGCTGTGAGCTATGCCGGACAAATCAGCCGCCTGTACCAGGAGCACCGCGTGTCACCCAGGAAGGACACCCAGCCAAGTTTCCGGTACAGCCTGGATTCGGATACAACGCCAGCGTCCGCCGGCTATCAGGCACTCTTCGAAGAAAACTGGGATCAGTTCTGCGACGAAGGCGACATCGCCGCCATCGACTCACCCGTGGCGTATCTGCGAGCCCTGTATCTGTTCGCCCGGCAATTGGAGCAGCTACCGGCCCCTGTACAAGCGGCCAGGATCACCTTGGAGGAACGGCGCCCGGACCTCGGCAAGCTGATGCTCGATCGACAGAGCGCCTTCGCCACGCGCCCGATGCTCGACATCGTCAACGACACCCTGCGCAGCAACATCGCGGTGCACCTGGCCAGTACCGACAGGGGCAAGACCGTCCAGCAGGTGCTGGCCAGCGAGCACTATCCCTTCTCGCTGCCCTATGACCTGCATCACCACCAATGTCTGCTTGGCTTGGGCGCAGGCAAACCCGTGCTGGGCGAGCTGAACTATCGGATCAGCCTGCAATTGCCATTTTCACGAGGCCCTTCGGCGTACGGTCGCGTCACGACGTCTCATGTCGATGCCCAAAAGCTGTTGTCCGGACTCAGCCCGGAACAACAGAACCTGCTGCTCGCGCCAAGCGCTTCAAGCGCCAGGCCTGACGCGCTGAAGAAAAGCTATGGCACTCAGGACATCACACGCCTGGATCAGCTCGATTTTTTCCAGGAACGCACCGGGCTGACGACGGACCAGGTGGAACAATTCCTGGCGCAAGGCCGCTACAGCCCTCGCAGCTCGATCAATAGCCCGGACGCCATGCAGAGCGTTTATGGCGCCAGCTACATCAACGGGTCGGAGCGGACGGACGCCCTGTGCATCAAAACCCAAGGGGCGTCGCGCGTCTTCCTGCACTATTCCGATGAACGTTTCGACCGTCTCCAGCGCATGATCCGCCTGCATCGCTGGACCGGTATCCCCGTGGCCGAACTGGACACACTGATCATCAACGCCCTGCGATCCGAGGGGAGCGACACGCTCAGCGCCAACACGTTGCGCTCCCTTGGCGTCTACCGGTACCTGAACCAACGTCATGGCATCGCGCCTGAAGAATTTGCTTCTTTGTTGCACGACATGCCGATTGGAGCCTGCGGGGAACGAGTCCCGTTGTTCGATCAGGTGTTCAATCGCACCCGCTTGCTTGAAAACCCCGTGTGGCAATACCCCAAGAAGCCACTGGCCGTCACCGACCAGCAAACCTTCAGCTACTTGAGTGCCGGCCTCGGATTGCCCATGACCCAGGACGCGTTGCTATTGCTTGCGCAACAGAGCGAACAATACCTGCCGGGACTGGAACACGACCTACCTACGGTTTCATCCCTCTACCGCCAGGCCCGCATCGCCCGGATGCTGGGCCTATCGCCGCTGGCGTGCACCGAGCTGGCCCGACTATTGGGCGGGGACGATTACGGCAAGGCGCTGGTGACCGGGCGACTGTCTCCCCCGGCATCTTCGACGCCCGACATTCTCGACGTACTGATGGCCCTGGATTGGGCCGTCGACTGGCTCAGGCAAAACGGGCTCGATGTGCTGCAGTGGTGTCGTCTGTTCGCTGAACCAGAAGCGGGCTTGCCACTGAACCAGAACCAGGAACAACGCCTGGCGAGACTTCGAGAGGACACCGAGCACGTCCCTCAGCACCTGGTTGAAACCCTCCTGCATGACATGGCCGACCTTTCCAGCGAGCTCGTTCCCCACGTGATGCAAATGGCCGGTACCGATGCCGAGGCGCTTGTCGCGGCCATCAAGGCTGCCCCGGGCATCATGCCGCAGGCGCTGGCAAAGGTACTGCGCACCGCCGAGGCTTGCCAACACCTGCACCTGAGCAGCAGCACGCTGAACGTCTTGATGGCAAACCCGACATGGCTGGCCCCGAACACTTCCAGAGCCCTCACCCCGCAAACGCTGTATCTGCTCGAGCGTTTCAGCCATTGCGCCCGTCACCAGGCGCAGTCGGAAGAAAACCTGCTGCACTACCTGCATGTCGCCAACCAGGACGGCCAACAGACGGAAAAAGAAGCCAACAGCCTGCTGGCCAGCCTCCTGAACTGGAACAGCGAAGAAGTGCAACGCCTCACGGCGCAATTGGAACCGCGACGCGCAACGTCAATGGAAGCGCTGGACTGGGTCATCCGCTGCCAGGCGTGCTGCGTCAGCACAGGGCTGTCGGCAGAGCTGCTGCTCAAGGCAACCGCACTGAACCCCCAAAGTCCTGCTTCGGATTGGAAAACCGTCGGCGAAGCGCTGATCGCGGCCAGCCATTGACCACCCCACTTCAATATTCAAGGATCGAATATGACCGTTGCCCTGAAAAAGCAGCTCGATGAAAGCCTGCGCGATGCCCTGCTAGCGCTTTACCTGAACAAGGTTGCACCCGAGCAGGCCACGACGAAAACCCGCCAGCTCAAGACAGCCCGTGACCTCTACGAATACTGGCTGCTCGACGTGCTGGTCAGCCAGGACGTGCCCACCACGCCAGTGGCCTGCGCCATTGCCAGCCTGCAGCAGTACATCAACCGCATCCTGATGAACCTGGAGCCCGGTTACGACCCGGCCAGTATCGGCGCCGAGCGTTTGAAAACATGGCGCGATGAGATGCACCAGTACCCCACCTGGGCCGCCCATCAAAAATTGCTGTACTTCCCCGCGACTTATCTCGACCCCGCCCTGAGGGCTGATAAAAGCGAGAATTTCCGGCAACTGGAAAACGAGCTCAGCCAGAACCAGATTCAACCCGATGCCGTTCAAACGGCGGTCATGGCCTACCTGACCCGCTTCGAAGAAGTCGCCAACCTGAACATTCTCAACGGTTACATCGACGGCTCGGACTTTGCCAACAGCACCTATTACTTCATTGCCAAATCCCGCTCCGAAAACAGCTACTTCTGGCGCTCGTTGAACATGGCCCAGCGTCCGTTCGACGGCCCCCCTGCGCCAGCACCGGCCATCGCACCCAAGCGGGACCAGCCGGATCCGTACGCTTGGTCGGACTGGGAAAAAGCCGACGTGCCGATTCCCGAGAGCGCCGCCGAACAGACGATCCGACCGGTCTGGTTCAACAATCGTCTGTTCGTTGTGTGGGCGGAGTGCATACATCAGGATCCCGCAGCCTCGAGCCGCGTCTCTCAGGTCGCCAGTACAACTGCGCCAGGGGCTAACCGCCCGTTATTACGCTTGAGCTATTGCTTCAAGAAACACGATGGCAGTTGGAGTACGCCGCGGGTCGGCTTGCAAGGCTATTGCGAGGATGAGGTGCTGGGCAGCAAGGACGTGAATGCAATCAAACCATTGTTGTGTACGGTTGCCGAATATCACGTCTCTGAGCGCCACGCGCTGCTCTTCCTGGCGCTGGGCGCCAAGACCGATTCAAAGCCTGCTTCCGCCGACAACTGCAAATTTCTTAAAACGGCTTGCATCGATGAACACCTCGCTGTCGTGCCTTATTTATCAGCCACTCCACCGATAAATCCGGAAATCGACATCAAGGATCTCGACGACGATTACCGCAAACGGCTCTTCGACGCTAATGAACGACGTATTCAAACCGCTCATGGGTTTGATCTACCGGGTAGTCATACCAACCCGAAACTGGGAGCCTTCCTTCCCTTGCCGTTTCTGGTAGACATTCGCCGCATGGCTCCGACTATTATCGAAGAGACGGTAAACGGCCCGCGCCTTGTTCAAATCATCAGCTTTAGCGATTCCGCTATGCATTACAGCGACAACAAAAAACAATCGCGCCAACCCATCCGATTGAACACCGTATTCGCCGCCGAACTGATCCGGCGCACCGAAAACAGCCTCGATGAGCTGTTCGACTGGGCCACACAACATCTGCCGGAACCCGCCGTGCCCGGAGACCCAACCAACCGGATGGATTTCCATGGGCCTTATGGCCGTTACTTCACCGAGTTGTTCCTCTATCTACCCTGGCTGGTCGCCCATCGTTTGAATGCCGAGCAGCGCTACGAGGAGGCCGAGCGCTGGTTGCGCTATACCTTCGACCCGGGTCGCGACAGGGAGGCCTGCTGGCGGAGCGTGCCGCTGATCGACAACAGCATGCCGTCGTATTCGAATCAGGCGCCCCATGATCCACACCAGATTGCCCTCAGTCATCCCGTGCATTTTTGCAAGGCGCTGTACTTCCTGTACCTCGACATCCTGATCAACCGAGGCGATGCCACGTACCGCGAGATGACCCCTGACGGGCTCAGCGAGGCAAAGCTGTGGTACGTGCGCGTGCTGGACCTGCTGGGGCCACGCCCGGTCGTCCGACCGGCCGATCCCTGGACAGCTATCAGCTTGAAAGTACTGAGCGACACCTCTGATGACAGTTTGCGCACTTTCGAATACGCGCTGACCGGCTTGACTGACCAGCACACACTGGTGCTTAGCGAAAGCAGCTCGCGGTCATCCCTGCCAACGATCGACAGCCCGTACTTGCATTTGCCGTTCAATCCGCAACTGCTCAGGTGCTGGGACCTGGCGGAAAGTCGCCTATACAACCTGCGACATAACCTCGACATGACCGGCAAGCCGCTGCACTTGCCGATCATCGCGGCGCCGCTGGACCCGCGCGCCCTCTCCAGCGCCAACGCCCTGAGTCTCTCTGACAGCCCGTCGACAGGCCTGCCGAGCGTCACCATTCCCCACTATCGCTTCAGCGTCATGCACCGCCATGCCCAGAACGCCGTGGAGAGCCTCAGCCAATTCGGCACCCTGCTGCTGTCGCTGATCGAGCGCAAGGAACAAGCCCAGTTGCAGGAGTTGCAACAACAGCAAGCCTGGAACCTGGCGAAAATTTCCGTCGACCTGCAGCGCCAGGCCTTGAATATCGAGCGCCAAAGCCGCCAGGCGCTGCTGGCCAGCAAGGCTATTGTCCAGGGCCGTGCCAGTCATTACAAAAAACTGCTGGAGGACAACCTGAGTGACTCCGAGAAAAATGCAGGTTCCCTCTACGTAGCCAGCGGAGCTTCAGAGCTCGCGGCAATGACCTGTCAAATCGCGGCAGGCGGACTGATGACGCTGCCCAACATCTTTGGCTTCAGCAACGGTGGCAGTCGGTGGGAAGGACCAATGCTCGCTGCCTCCGCCGCGGCCCATAGCGCCGCTATCATCAGCCGCACCGCGGCGGACCAGTACGACCGCCTGGCATCGTTCAATCGACGTAGACAGGAATGGATCCAGGCGTACGATCAGTCACAACTGGAACTGGCCCAGATCGACGCACAACTGGCGCAATTCACCGAGCAGCAAACTGCCACTCGCCTGCAATTGCGCCTGGCCGAATCGACCCTGGGCCAAGCCAAGGCCCACTACGACTTCCTCAGCAAACGCTTTACCAAGGCGCAGCTGTATCAATGGCTGAACAGCCAGTTGGCCGCACTGTATCGCCAGGCCTACGACGCGACATTGAGCCTGTGCCTGGCCGCCGAAGCCTGTTGGCAGTATGAAATCGCCGACTTCGACACGCGCTTCATTCAGCCTGGCGCCTGGCATGCGACCTATCGCGGGCTTGGGGCGGGCGAACTGCTGAAGCTCAACCTGCTGAAAATGCACGCCGGGTACCTGCAACGTCACGAGCGGGAGCTGGAGATCCGCAAGACAATATCCTTGCAACAACTGAAGGGCAAAACCGCTGCCAGCTCTCTCAACAAGGACTGGGCGCAGTTGCACGCCGACCTGAAACAGGGCGGATGCGAGTTCGAGCTGACCCATCAATTGTTCGAAGACGACTACAAGGACCAGCGACATTATCTGCGACGCATCAAAACCATCAGCGTGACCTTGCCCACCGTCGTCGGGCCTTATGAAAACATTCGAGCCACGCTGACCCAGACCGCCAGCACGGTGTTCCTGTCGCCGGGCGATCAAGGCCAGGCCATGGAAAGCTGGCGCGCCAACCAACGGATCGCCCTGTCGACGGGTGTCGACGACAACGGTCTGTTCACCCTGAGCTTCAACGATGATCGCTACCTGCCGTTCGAATACACCGGCGCGATTTCCAAGTGGCAGTTGACCTTCCCGAATCCAGAGGCCCAAAAAGACCTGCTGGAGTCGCTGACCGACGTCATAGTCCATGTGAGCTATACCGCCAGGGTCGGTGGAGGTGTGCAATGAATGAACACGCCCCGCTGCCTGTCACCGCACCGTCCCTGCCCAAGGGGGGCGGTGCCATTCAAAGCATCGGCAAAGGATGGAGCCCCGTCGGCGCCCACGGTACGGCCTCCTATGGGATTGCCCTGCCCATATCCCCAGGGCGTGGCTTTGCGCCGACCTTGACCCTGAGCTATCTCAGCTCGCTCGGCAACGGTGTGTTCGGCATCGGCTGGGGGCTGTCATTGCCCAGCGTGACGCGACGCACCAGCAAGGGTGTACCGGCGTACACCGAGGATGACGAGTTCGTCGGCCCCAGCGAGGTGGCGTGGCTAGCCGAGCGCGATTCACAAGGTGTCATCGCCGCCACCTACATCGACCACTACAACGGTCTGGACCTGGGCACGCGCTATACCGTCACCCAATACTTTCCCAGGATCGAAAGCCACTTCGACCGAATCGAGCATTGGTCCTCGCAAGGCGATGAGGCCGGTTTCTGGCTGGTGCACGGTGCCGACGGCAGCCTCCACCTGTTTGGCAAGCACCCGTCAGCACGGCGCGCCGATCCCCAGGACACGAGCCGTATCGGCGAATGGCTGCTGGAGGAGAGCCTGAACGCTCACGGCGAGCACATCCTCTACCAGTACAAGACAGACACCACGGCCCAACGCTATTTGAGCCAGGTCAGCTATGGCAATTTCGAGGCCGATGCACACCTTTACGGGTGGACAGCGGATCGGCTCGCGAACGTGCAATGGCACTTCGAATTGGTGTTCGACTACGGCGAACGGACCACCGCCTACGCAGGAAAACCGTCTTACGAGGGCCAGCAGTGGCAAGCCCGTGGCGATGCATTTTCCAGCTTCGCCTACGGTTTTGAGTTGCGCACCGAACGGCTGTGTCGCCAGGTCCTGATGTTTCACCGTTTCCCTGAGGAATTGGGCGCCGCCCCCGTCCTGGTGCGGCGCCTGCTGCTGGATTATCGCCAGACACCTCTGGGTTACCCGCTCCTTAGCGCCGCCCATGACCAGGCGTTCGGCGAAGGTGAAGCGGCCGAAAGCCGACCGCCCGTCGAATTCAGCTACAGCGCCTTCCAGCTTGCGCCTGAACCCCGTGCCTGGCGGCGTTTCCAGGACATGCCGGGGCTCAACGATGATCGTGCCTATCAACTGGTGGACCTGTACGGCGAGGGACTGCCGGGGGTGCTGCATCGAACCGACAACGGCTGGCATTACCGCGAGCCCGTGCGGGCCAATACCAAAGGCAACGACGTGACCTACGGGCCGTGGCGAACGCTGCCCCACATCCCGGCGACCGACACGGCCACACCAGTACACCAGGCGCTGAGCGACCTCACGGGAGATGGTCGTTTGGATTGGCTCGTCGCCCATCCGCAAGTGAGCGGCTTTTTCGCCCTCGATGCCGAACGAAGCTGGTCGGGCTTTGCCACGTTCAATGCACTTGCGCCAGAGTTTTTCAGCCCCCAAGGGCAGTTGGCCGACCTGATGGGCGCCGGGCTCGGCGATCTGGCGGTGATCGGCCCGCGCAGTGTTCGCCTGTACGCCAACCGGCGGGAACACGGCTTTTCGCCTCCCGTGGAAGTCCCTCGCGAGGAAAACGAAGACGCCCTGCCCCTATTCAGTGCCTCAGCCGGCGAACTGGTGGCTTTCAGCGATGTACTGGGCAGCGGCCAGCAGCATCTGGTGCGCATTCGTCACAACGAAGTGAAGTGCTGGTCCAACCTCGGCCGAGGGCGTTTCGGCAACGCCAGGGTGCTGGACTTCCCCGGGCTGGCCTACGACAGCTTCGACGCCGCGCGTATCCGCCTGGCGGACCTGGATGGCTCCGGCGCTGCGGACCTGATCTATCTGCAAGCGGACCAGGCGTTGATTTTCATGAACCGCTGCGGCCATGGTTTCAGCCCCGCGGTTGCCCTGCCCTGGCCGGAAGGCCTGCGCTACGATCCTCTGTGCCAGGTCAGCATCGCCGACCTGCAAGGGCTCGGTTGTTCCAGCCTGATCCTGAGCGCGCCGCACATGACGCCGCGGCATTGGCGCTACGACTTCGTCAGCGCCAAACCGTACCTGCTCACCGGCATCCACAACAACATGGGCGCCGACCAGCGCATCCGCTACCGCAGCTCGGCCCAGGAGTGGCTGGATGAAAAACTGCAGCGGATGACGGACGGCAAGCCCCTCACCTGTCGCTTGCCCTTGGCCCTGCACCTGGTTTGCGCCCAGACCCAAGTGGATGAAATAACCGGCAATCGACTGACCCAGGCATTCTCCTATCGCCAGGGTTACTACGACGGCATCGAACGTGAGTTTCGGGGCTTTGGCCTGTTACTGCAAACCGACACTGAAGCGAGCCCCGGCGACACAGACGTCCAGGCCTTCACCGCCACCTGCCTGAAAAAGACCTGGTTTCATACCGGGCGAAGGGTGAACCTGCCACGCAATGGCTACAGCCGGGCAGACAAGCAAGCCGTGCCGCTGGGCAAGACCTTGCTGTGTCACTGGCCGCCAGAGGCGTTGCAGGATCGCATCATTGCCTCGCCAGATGCGGCGACCGAACTGGAAATGTCCCGCGCCCTGTGTGGCCGGGTACTGCGCAGCGAGGTCTTCGGCATCGACAGACAGCTGAAAACCACCCGTCTGTATTCGGTGGAGGAAAACCGTTATGGGCTGCGCCTGCTGCAAGCGCCCGACAGCATTCGCCGGCAGGCCCGAATGTTGCCCCTGCTGCTGGAGTCCATCCGCTACCAGTACGAAGGCATTGTCGATGACCCGCAATGCCGGCACACCCTGAACCTGCAACACGACCGGTACGGCGCACTGACCCATAACGTGGACATCCACTACGCCCGACGAAAAACCGCCAGCGACACACCACCGTTCAGCGACACCGACACGCAACAGTGGTGGCGCGATGCGCATGACCCGGCGCAGCAGCTCTACTACCTGAACGAAACCCGTGCCGAATTCATCCACTTGCAGGCGCCCCAGCAATGGCGACTCGGCCTGCCTTATCGCCAGCGCACCCAGGCGTTGCAACGCCCCAAGCGCCCTGAAGACGAGGGGTTGAGCCCACGGGACCTGTCTTTCGAAACGCTCAGCGAACTCACGAAACAAACCGCCTGGAAAACCCAAGGCGTGCTGACCGGCCTGTCCGTGCAGCGCTACAGACACGCGTCGAGCGCAGCGACCCTGCCGGACGGCGTCGCCGATTTTCAGGCCCTGGTCGATCATCTGGAAAGCGCCGAGCTGGATGAAACGGCCTTGGGCGCCTTCCAATTACTGCCACAGGACAGCCGCCCCAAAGGAAAACTACTGGAGCGAATGGGTTATCACCGAATGAGCGATTTTCTTCTCGACACCGCGCCGGAGAAAAAACTCTGGTCCGTCAAAAGCGCTTTCACCACCTACGCGCCATTGGCGGGCTTCTACAAAACCAGGACCGTACAACCGAGCGAAAGCCAAGGCGTGTGCGAGATAGGCCATGACCCATACGCTTGTCTTGTCACCACCTTCAAACTGCCCGACGGCTGCACCACCCAGGCGTTCTACGATTACCGTTCACTCCAGCCCCTGCGCATCATCGACCCCAACGGTAACGTACAAGAAGGCCTGTTCGATGCGTTCGGCCAAGTATTGGCAACCTCTTTCCATGGTGACGAGCACCACACACCCGTGGGTTTCAAGCCGCTCGCACAGTTCAAACGGCCACCGTTCAGCAGCCCCGCGGCCGCCATCCGCCAAAGCGGGGACGCCCTGCAAGACGCCGCCATGACCCTCTATTACGCGCCCTTCAGTTGGATGGGGCGTGTATCGAAGGTTGCCCGGGCGGACACCGACTGGCTGGCACGTTGCGTGGGTAACGGCGACCTGCTGCCCAGCGGCCATATCCGCGCATCGGCCCGAGCACGCCAGGCGGAGCTCCAGACATCCTCCGCCGACGACCTCAAGCTGAAACACGAAATCGCAGCCGCGCCCCGTGAACCGATACACATCGCCACGCTGGTCGCCGACCGTTTCCCGGATGACCCCCGAAGACAAATCCGCATCGCCGTCAGTGGCTTCGATGGCTTCGGACGAACCCTGCAAAGCAAGCAACTCGTCGAACCGGGCCAGGCTTACGTCGTCGACGCCAAGGGCGACCTGACACTGACGGATGGAAAGCCCAAGGAGCAGATCGCAGCCAGGCGCTGGCGTGTCAGCGAACGGGTGGAATACAACAGCAAGGGCCTGGCGGTGCGTATCTACCGTCCATATTTCGCCGACCGGCACAGCCACATCAACGATGCGTCCTTGCGCCAGTCCGGGCATTTCGACCAACACTTCTACGACCCACTCGGACGCCCCAGCCATGTATTACTCGCCAGGCAAAATGGCCTCGCCTATCTGCGCCGGCATACACGTCACCCCTGGTACACCGTGGACGAGGACGAGAATGACACGCTGCAGGAAGTCCTGTCCGAACACGCCGCCACGGCCGGAGGTGGCGCATGAACCCACGCCTTCATCACAAGACACCCACGATCAATGCCCTCGACGGTCGTGGCCTGCCCGTGCGGCAAATCGCTTACTACCGGCGCGACGCCCAGGCCCCCTCCCAGGCGCGCATTGCCCAGCGAGACTACGACGCGGCGGGACGAGCGGTGGCGCAGCGTGATCCTCGACTGTTTGCCATGGCGACCGGCGGGGCGAACCTGCGGACGGTCTTCAGTTTGTCCGGCAAGACGCTGTTGCTCGACAGTATCGATGCCGGCTGGCGCCTGTACCTGCCTGGCGATGCCGGGCAGCTATCGCACTGCTGGGATCAGCGGGGCTCCTATTGGCGAACCACCTACGACACGCAACTGCGCATGACGGCCGTCCATGAGCAAGCGGCAGGCGACGTGCCGCGCAGGGTCGAATGCCGGCAATACGGCGACAGTTCGCCGGAGTCCGCAGTGCATAACCGCTGCGGTGCGCTGATCCGTCACGATGACAGCGCCGGCACCCTGCTGATCCATGACTATGGGCTTTGCGCCAAACCTCTCAGCCAGACCAGGCACCTGCTGGCCACCGCCGAACGCCTGGACTGGCCAGCGCAGGAGGTAGACCGCGATCGCTTGCTGGAACAGGGGAACGGCTACACCACGAGCTGGCGCTACGACGCCCTCGCCGAGCTCATCCAACAGACCGATGCCGCTCAGCACCAGCAGCGCTACTCGTTCGATGTCGCCGGTCAGCTCAAGTCCGTGGGCCTGCAGATAAGCCACACGGCGACCGAAAAAGTCATCATGAGCGATCTGGTCTATAACGCGTCCGGCCAGATCGAGTCCCAGACGGCCGGCAACGGGGTCGTCAGTCGCGCCGTGTACGATCCGGCCAACGGTAGACTGACCGCCCTGCGCACGTCACGGGCGGCCAGCACCTTGCAGGATCTGCGCTACACCTACGACCCGGTGGGCAACGTGACGCATCTCGAGGACAAGGCTCAACCGGTGCAGTTTGGCAGTAACCAGCGGGTCGAAGCCGCCAGCACATTCACCTACGACAGCCTTTACCAATTGATCAGCGCGACGGGCCGCGAGGCCGCCGGATTGACCAGGCCCCCGGACCTTCCAGCCCTCGGCAAAACACCCATCGCCCCCAGTCAGCTGTTCAACTTCACCGAACATTACGAGTACGACGCCGGCGGCAATCTGATTGAGTTGCGCCATCGTCGCGAAGGCAACCACTACACCCGGACCCTGAACGTGGCCGCCGCGAGCAATCGCCTGCGCGCCTGGAATAAAGGCCAATCGACGCCCGACGTGGCAGTGGACTTCGATGCCAACGGCAACCAGCAGGCGCTTTCCCCAGGCCAGGCGCTGACATGGAACCTGCGCAACCAGCTCGACGGCGTGGTGTTGGTGCGGCGTGAAAACGCTGCCGATGACATCGAGCGCTATCGCTACGACAGCGGCGGTCAACGAGTACGCAAGCTCCAGACAACCCTGGGCGCAACACGGGTTCACACTCGGGAAGTCCGTTATCTGCCGGGCCTCGAGATTCGCACGCGCGATAATGAACGCCTTGAAGTCATCACCCTGCAAGCCGGTCGCTACAACGTGCGCTACCTGCACTGGACCGAAGGCCGACCGTCCGGTATCGCCGCCAACCCGATACGCTATGGCCTTGGCGACCACCTGGGCTCCAGCTCACTGGAACTCGACGACCAGGGCGGCCTGATCAGCCAGGAAAGCTACCTGCCCTATGGAGGAACCGCTTGGCAGGCCTCCCGCTCGGCCGTGGAAGCCGACTACCGGACCCTTCGCTACTGCGGCAAGGAACGCGATGCCAGTGGCCTGTATTATTACGGGCAGCGGTACTACGCGCCGTGGTTGCAACGCTGGATCAGCCCCGACCCGGCAGGGGCGGTCGATGGCTTGAACCTGTATGCCATGGTGGGAAACAACCCCCTCAGGTTTGTCGACCGTCAAGGGTGGATGAAGGAGGATTTCATCCAATGGATGAAAGAGGATGGCCACGCCCGTTCCCTGAAAATGATGCAGCCGCCACCGACGAAACAAGCTAAAAAACGTGCCGGCACTCATCAGGAAGGCCCTCCAGACCCCGACGCCAGCCCCAGTTTCAGCAAAACCAAACGCAAGGAGCTGGTCGTTCACTCCCATGGCTTGGTCGATGGCTTGGGCGTGGGCCTCAACGAGTTCTACAACCTCACCGGGCCCAAATCCGGCCCGGAGGGATACCGCGGCGTAGACAAGGCGTATGACGGCACCGCCGAAAGCGAGAATTTCTACCTGAACTTCGGAAGCTACAGGATCGGCAATACCCACGATTACCTGGCCGACTTGGCCGAACGATACAGCGCGACGAAAATCGATCCGATTCATAAAATCGAACTGGATCTTGACGAGTTAAAGAGCGAGCCGACGCTGAGCAGGACCGTCGAGGACGTCCATGAACTGCAGCAATACACCCAGAACCTCATTGCCAGGCACATTGAACAATCCAATAGCATCATCCCCATACGCACCGGGGGACCAGGGGCTCATGGAGAAGTCCGCCTGATCAACTCGGTCGTTGCGCTCTACCCGGGTCAAGCTGAAATGAAGCTGTCGAACACGCAACTGTTCACCCACAAAATAACCGGCGTGGACGAACCGAAACCTTTCATTGCCTGCTTCAATTGCAGCGGCATTATCCCGGAAAGCGTCAGTATCCAGACGGGGCGCCACGCTATGGACTATGGGAAATACAACGAGCATGTCTTGGCTATCAATCGTGCTCCGCGCCCTGGTCTCAGTTCCTGACTGCACCTGGCCAACTCAAACCCGCTCGGATCCTGCCAGGCCTGGGGATCCGAGCGAGGGCGCCTCTCAGACAGTGATCGCATTAGTAAACACCAACCGATTCCCAAACGGATCGACCACCGTCATGTCCTGGCTCCCCCAGGGCATGGCCTGGATCTGGGGGTGGGCGTAGCGATACGCCTTGTCCTGCAATTGCTGTTGGAACGCTTCCAGCTCATCGGTCTCGATCCGCAGGGCCGAGCCCGGCGTGCAATCGCCATGGTGCTCGCTCAGGTGCAACACGCAATCGCCACGGGAGACCTGCAAGTACAACGGGAAGTTGTCACCGAAGCGATGTTGCCAGTCGACGGTAAAGCCCAGGAAGTCGACATAAAACGCCAACGCCTTGGTTTCATCGAAGATCCGCAGGATCGGGGTGGTTTTACCGAAGCTCATGGGTTGCTCCCTGGCTGAAAAGACCCAGTTTAGATGGGTTGACCCCAATGCTTCGGCCTTGGGCCCGGCTTCTTTAGTGTCGCAGTGCCATTATTGTGACGCCAATTTACACAATATCAGCCGCTTACACGCCATTCGCGGGACCAAACCCCCGGCGCAAGTCGCCTTCCCGCGCCAGGAATCGCCCCTCCCGGCGCCCGTTTGCCTGCCCATCGCGGTAGCTCAAGACACCATTGACCCACACGCCATCAATCCCTTCGGCAGCCCGTTGCGGCTGGTTGAAATCGGCCACGTCGCGAATGGTGTGTGGGTTGAACAGCACCAGGTCCGCCCAATGGCCTTCAGCGATTTCACCTCGGCCCTTCAAGCCGAAGCGCGCCGCCGACAGACCGGTCATCTTGTGCACGGCGGTGTGCAACGCAAACAGCCCGACGTCACGACTGAAATGGCCCAGCACTCGTGGGAATGCGCCCCACAAGCGCGGATGAGGAAACGGGTCTTCGGGCAATCCGTCGGAGCCGACCATGGACAGCGGATGGGCGAGGATTCGACGGACGTCGCCTTCGTCCATGCCGTAGTACACCGCACCGGCCGGTTGCAGGCGCCGCGCCGCTTCCAACAGCGACACCGCCCATTCGCGGGCGATGTCGGTCAGGTCGCGTCCGCCCATTGACGGGTGCGGTGTCGACCAGGTGATGGTGATGCGATGGGCATCGGTCACTTGCTTGAGATCCAGGGTCGAGGAGCTGGCCGCGTAGGGATAGCAGTCGCAACCGACCGGATGGGTTTTCGCCGCGTGCTCCAACGCCGCGAGTACCTGCGGGCTTCGCCCCCAATTACCGGCCCCGGCACACTTGAGGTGGGAAATGATCACCGGGCTCTGCGCATGACGACCGATCTGGAACGCCTCGTCCATGGCCTCGAGCACCGGCTCGAATTCGCTGCGCAGGTGGGTGGTGTAGACCGCGCCGAATGCACTCAACTCCTCGGTCAGTTGCATGACTTCGTCGGTGGACGCCGAAAATGCGTTGGCGTAGGCCAGGCCGGTGGACAAACCCAGTGCACCGGCCTCCAGGCTTTCGCGCAATTGCCGACGCATGGCAGCGATTTCGCCCACCGAGGCAGTGCGCAACAAATCATCCATGTGATTGCTGCGCAACGCCGTGTGCCCGACCAATGCGGCCACGTTGACCGCCGGTTTGGCCGCCTCTACCGCCCCCCGATAATCCCCGAAGCGTGGGTAGGCGAAGGCCTGGGCCGTGCCGAGCAGGTTCATCGGGTCCGGCGGATCGCCCCGCAGGCTCACCGGCGAAGCGCTGATGCCGCAGTTGCCGACGATCACCGTGGTCACGCCCTGGCTGAGCTTGGGCAGCATCTGCGGTTGGCGAATCACCACCGTGTCGTCGTGGGTGTGCACATCGATGAACCCCGGCGCCAGCACACGGCCGGCGGCGTCGATGTCTTCCAGGGCCCGGGCATCTCCCAGCTCGCCGATGCGTTCGATGCGACCGGCGCGAATGCCGACGTCGGCGTGGTAACCGGGGCTGTCGCTGCCGTCGATGACCAGCGCATTGCGAATAAGCGTGTCGTACAGCATGTCAGTCTCCCAGCGGCAAGTGATCGTCGCCGCCGCGGTAATCGTCCAGGGCGAGTTTGACCCGCCGCAGGCGCTCTTGATTGTCTTCAGGATGGGCCAGCGCCAGCTCGGTGGCGAGCACGTCGATGGCCAGCAGCATGCCGTAGCGCGCCGCCGTGGGTTTGTAGATGAACGAGGTTTCGGCACCTTGCAGAGGCAGCACGCAGTCGGCCAGTTGGGCCAGTGGCGAGTCGGCGCGGGTGACGGCCAGGATCGCCGCGCCGTAGCTGCGGGCCAATTCAACGGCACTCAACAGCTCCGGCGTGATACCGGTCAGTGAACAGGCGATGACCAGATGCTGGTCGCTCAGCGAAGTGGCGGTGATGCGCATCATCACCGGGTCGCGACAGGCGGCAATCGGGTAGCCGAAACGCACCAGCCGCACCTGCAATTCCTCGCCGCACAGTGCCGACCAGCCACCGAGACCGAACGCATGAATCATCCGTGCCTTGCCGATCATCCGCACGGCATCGCCGAACCGTGACTCTTCGAATGCTGACAGATGCTGGCGCAGAGTCGCTTCGATATCGCCGACGATCTGTCCATAAAATGCCGATTGCTCCGGCGCGCCGGCGGGGTCGAGGAAACGGCTGCCGACACCGCTGGCCTGGGCCAGCTGCAGGCGCAAATCCCGCAGGTCGCGGCAACCGACGGTACGGGCGAAGCGCGACAGGGTAGCGCTGCTGACTTCCGCCCGTTGGGCCAGTTCATCGAGGCTGGCGGAGGCGGCAAAGCCGACGTCTTCGAGCATCAGTCGGGCGATTCTTCCTTCGCCGGCGCTGAAGGAGTCCTGGCGGGAACGGATCTGGTAGAGGATGTCCATGGCGGCTCCTGTTGGGGTGCGTTGCGCTCAAAGCAAGCGCGAAAGCCCGAGGGTCAAGGCGAACGCGACCACGGAAATCAGCGTTTCGAGCACCGTCCAGGTCTTGAAGGTTTGCGTGACGGTCATATTGAAGTATTCCTTGATCAGCCAGAAGCCGCCGTCGTTGACGTGGGAAAAGATAACCGACCCGGCGCCAGTCGCCAGCACCAGCAGTTCGGGGTGGGGATAACCCAGGCCAATCGCCACGGGTGCGACGATGCCCGAGGCCGTGGTCATCGCCACCGTGGCCGATCCGGTGGCAACGCGCATCAGTGCGGCGAACAACCAACCCATGACCAGCGGCGACAACTGGAACTCCTGGGCCAGGCCGACAATCTGTTGCGTGACCCCGGCGTCCACCAGGATCCGGTTCAAACCACCGCCAGCGCCCACCAGCAAGGTGATGCTGGCGGTCGGTGCCAGGCATTCGTTGGTGAACTTGAGGATCGATTCGCGGTTGAAGCCCTGGGCCAGGCCGAGGGTCCAGAAACTGAGAATGGTCGCCAGCAACAAGGCGATCACCGAGTTGCCGATGAACAGCAGGAACTGGTTGAAACCGCTGCCCGGGGTGGAGATCAGGTTGGCCCAGCCGCCGATCAACATCAGGATCACCGGCAGCAGAATGGTCCCCAGGGTCACGCCGAAACCCGGCAGCCTGGCACGCGGCTCACGGTCGAGGAATTGTCGCTCCAGCGGGTTCTCGGCCGGTAGCTGGATGCGCGGCACGATGAATTTGGCGTACAGCGGGCCAGCAATGATCGCGGTGGGAATGCCAATCAGGATCGCGTACAGCAAGGTCTGGCCCACCGAGGCCTGGAACGCCTGCACCGCCAGCATCGCCGCCGGATGGGGCGGCACCAGCGCATGGACCACCGAAAGCCCGGCGACCATCGGCAGCCCCACCATCAGGATCGACACACCCACCCGCCGGGCGATGGTGAAGGCGATGGGCACCAGCAGCACAAAGCCGACTTCGAAGAACAACGGCAAGCCCACCAGGAAGGCAATGCACACCATCGCCCAGTGGGCGTTACGCTCGCCGAAGCGTGCGATCAGCGTCTGCGCCATCCGCTCCGCCCCACCGGACTCGGCCATCATCTTGCCGAGCATCGTGCCCAAGGCCACCACCAGCGCAATGTGCCCCAGCGTCTTGCCGACACCTGCCTCGTACGCCCCCACCACACCCGACGGCGGCATCCCGGCCTGCAACGCCAGGCCAATGGAGACCAGGGTAATCACGATGAACGGATTGAGCCGATAACGGGCGATCAGAACGATCAGCGCAATGATGGCGATGGCCGCATAGACCAGTAGCCAATAACCGAAAGCAGGTGCCATGCGTTACTCCTCGAATGGGGTCACGTCGATGTGTTGTGAAACTCATAAATCATTTCGACGATGAATCTTCAAACCCACTGAAAGTAATTTTCGCCCACAAGCAAGAAATGTCGCTGACGGACATCACGATGCAGCCGCTATGAAAATCCGGCGCCGGACTTTCATACAGAACCATTCTCTTGTGCTGAGGGGATTTATCCCCTCAGCACAGACGGCTGGCCGCCCCGCGCTCAATTCCGTACCATCCGCACCTGTTTTTGCACCACTCCCCGGCAGCCGACGCTCCACCGGCGCCCAGTCAGGTAAATCATGAAATCAGCCCGTCTTCGCGCCGACACCCTCGCCGGCCTCACCACCTCTTTCGCCTTGCTCCCCGAGTGCATCGCCTTCGCCCTGGTGGCCCACCTCAACCCGCTGATGGGGTTGTACGGTGCCTTCATCCTCTGCACCCTCACTGCCCTGTTCGGCGGACGGCCCGGGATGGTTTCGGGCGCGGCGGGGTCGATGGCCGTGGTGATCGTCGCGCTGGTGGTGCAACACGGCGTGCAGTACCTGTTGGCGACCGTGCTGCTGGGCGGGCTGATCATGATGGCGTTCGGGTTGTTGCGCCTGGGCAAGCTGGTGCGCATGGTGCCGCACCCGGTGATGCTCGGCTTCGTCAACGGCCTGGCGATCGTCATTGCCCTGGCCCAGCTGGAACACTTCAAGAATGGCGAGGCCTGGCTGAGCGGCCCCCCGCTGTACCTGATGGCCGGCCTGGTGGCGCTGACCATGGCCATCGTCTACCTGCTGCCGCGCCTGACCCGCAGCGTGCCGCCGGCGCTGGTGGCCATCCTCGGTGTTGGCCTGGCGGTCGACCTGCTCGGCCTGCCGACCCGAACGCTGGGCGACATGGCCCACATCGCCGGCGGCTTGCCGACCTTTGCCCTGCCGGACATTCCCTGGAACCTGGAGACCCTGCAGATCGTCGCACCCTATGCGGTCATCATGGCGATGGTCGGTTTGCTGGAAACCTTGCTGACCTTGAACCTGACCGATGAAATCACCGAGAGCCGCGGCTATCCGGACCGTGAGTGCGTGGCGTTGGGCGCGGCCAACATGGCCTCCGGCTTGCTCGGCGGCATGGGCGGTTGCGCCATGATCGGCCAGACGATGATCAACCTCAGCTCGGGCGGACGCGGACGGTTGTCGGGCGTGGTGGCCGGGGTGATGGTGTTGCTGTTCGTGTTGTTCCTGTCGCCGCTGATCGAGCGCATCCCGCTGGCGGCACTGGTGGGCGTGATGTTCGTGGTGTCCCAGCAGACATTCGCCTGGGCCTCGTTGCGGGTAGTCAACAAAGTGCCGGCCAACGATGTGCTGGTCATCATCGCGGTGACGGTGATCACGGTGTTCACCGACCTGGCCGTGGCCGTGCTCTGCGGGATTATCATCGCGGCGCTCAACTTCGCCTGGCAACAAGCCCGGGAACTGTACGCCGACACCCACGAGGAAGCGGACGGCAGCAAGCTTTATCGCTTGCACGGCACGTTGTTCTTCGCCTCGTCGACGCCGTTCCTCAACCAGTTCGACCCGGCCAACGACCCGGCCCTGGTGACCCTCGATTGCCGTCACTTGCGCTTCGTCGACTACTCGGCCGTCGCCGCACTCAAGACCCTGCGCGAGCGCTACAGCAAAGCGGGCAAGCACCTGCGGGTGTTTCACCTGTCCGAGCGTTGCAAACAAATGCTCAAGCGTGCGGGCGTGCAGCACGATTGAAGCAACACCCAACAAAAACCTGTGGGAGCGAGCTTGCTCGCGATAGCGGTGGGTCAGCCAGCTTCAGTACTGACTGACCCGGCGCCATCGCGAGCAAGCTCGCTCCCACAAGGTGCTTACTCTGCTGGCACTACCGATGTCACTCACACCATCTCATCGAGAATCCACTCCACCACCGACGTCCGCTTCGGCGTCCAGCCCAGCAGTTCACGGGCGTTCGTGCCTCTCACACGGCTGTTGGAGCCCAGGCCATAGTTGGCCATTTCGTAGCCCCATTCGGCCTCGGCTTCGGCCAGCGGCCAATCTTGCGGCTCGCCCAGCTTCAGCGCCCGGGCCATGGCTGTGGTCATGTCGATGAACGAGGCCTCGCCGCTTTCAACGAAATAGAACGTGCCGGGTACGTTACGGGTCAGGGCCAGTTTGTACAGCTCGACCACGTCTTCGATGTGCACGTTGGACCAGATGTTCTGCCCCGGTCCCACATGCCGCACCACCCCACTTTTACGCGCCTGCTTGAGCAGCCGTGGCAACTGCACACTGTCACGCTTGACCCCCAGGCTGTGGCCGTAGATCAAGGTGTTGCAGATCACCGCCGAGTTCACGCCTTGCTGGGCGGCGTCCAGGACAAGATTGTCGATGGCGACACGGGCCGCTTTGTCGACAGTGGGTGGCGGCAGATGGCCTTCCCGGTAGATGTCATCGCTGTGACGACCACCGGACGCATCGCCGACAATGCTCGAACCGCTGGTGTGCAGCAGCACTTTGTTCGAGCCTTCGAGCCCCTTGATCAGGGCTTCGACCGCACCCCGATGATCGCTGCTGGCGGCGTTGATCACGGCGTCGGCGGCACGGGCCTGCTCGGTGAGCAGCGCGCTGTCCTCGAGGGTGCCAATGACCGGCTCGATGCCCAGCGCAGTGAGTTCGCTCGCCTGTTCGGCACTGCGCACCAGACCGCGAACCTGATGCCCGGCGCGTACCAGGCCGGTGGCGATGGAACCGCCGATAAAACCGGCAGCGCCGGTGATGAATACGTTCATGGATAACTCCTTGGCAACCTGAGTGATGGGACGAGTATCGAGGACTGGTCCTTGCCGAAACAGTCCACATTGCCCAAATCACTCTTGCCTTGAAGTCACGAATCAGCCCTTGAAATCCCGCGCGGCGTAGTCGGCGAGTTTGCCCTGGATGAAGTCCAGGAAGCACTGGATCCGCAGGGCCAGTTGCGAGTTGCGGTAGTACACCGCATTGATCGGCTGGCGGTATCCGCTGTTGGCATCGGCCAGCAGCACCTTCAGCCGACCGGCCTGGATGTCTTCGCGGGTCATGAAGTCTGACAGGCAGGCGATGCCCTGCCCTTGCAACGCCAGGTGCCGCACGGTCTCGCCGCTGGACGCGCTGATGGCGGGCTGGATCGGCCAGCGATCACCGTGCGGGTGGCGCAGCGGCCATTGATTGAGCCCCTCGTTCTGGGCAAAACCCAGCAACGCATGCTCCGCCAGTTCGGCGACGCTGGTGGGTGTGCCGTGCCGCTTCAAATAGGCCGGGCTGGCGAGGATGTGCAACGGGCTGCAGCCCAGGGCGCGGGCGTGGAGCGTCGAATCGGTGAGGGTGCCGATGCGGATGGCGATGTCGGTGCTTTGCTCCAGCAGGTCGATGATCAGGTCGTTGCTGTTGAGTTCGAGTTGGATGTCCGGGTAAAGCCGGCGGAACTCTTCAATGTGCGGGACGATGGCGTGCAGCATGAACGGCGAGGCCGCGTTGATCCGCAAGCGTCCTGCGGGATTTTTCTGGCGGGACGACAGGCGCTCTTCCAGTTCATCCATCTGGTCGAGGATGCCTTTGGCTTGTTCGAAGAAATACTTGCCTTCCTCGGTCAGGTCCATGCGCCGCGTGGTGCGGTTGATCAGCGTGGTGTCGAGCTTGGCCTCCAGCCGCGACAGCGTGCGGCTGACCGCCGATGGCGTCTGCCCGACCTGTTCGGCGGCGGCGGAGATCGATCCGCACTCGATCACGCAGACGAAAATCTGCAACTCGTCGGATCTGGCTTTCACGGGTGTCCTCTCATGACATGCAACTCAATGTGACAGGGCTTGCCACAGATGCATGATTGCCTGCAGGTAGGTCCCGATAGTAGCCGGATTACCGCGAAAGGCCGAACACTTCGATCAAATGCCGCTCATACCGCGCCACATCCTCTTCGATGTTCGGACGCTTCATCACGTCCACGCACAGGAAGGTCGGCAGGCCGGTCATGCCGAGGAACTGATTGGCTTTGTGGAACGGGAAGTACACCGCGTCCACGCCCTTGGCTTCGAAGAAGTCGGTCGGGTCGTCGAAGGCTTGCTGCGGGGCGTTCCAGGTCAGGGACAACATGTACTGCTTGCCTTGGATCAGGCCGCCGCTGCCATATTTCTGCGAGGCATCGGAACGGGTCCGACCGTCGCTGGCATAGAGGCTGCCGTGGCCTTCGGTGAAGACTTCGTCGATGTATTTCTTCACGGTCCACGGTGCGCCCATCCACCAGCCTGGCATCTGGTAAATGATCACGTCGGCCCAGAGGAACTTGGCGACTTCCTCCTGGACGTCGTAGCCGCCGTCGATAAAGGTGGTTTTCACATCGAAACCGCCACGGTCCAACACACTGAGCGCCGCGTCGTGGAGGGTGGTGTTGTAGCGACCGTCGGAGTGGGCGAATTGTTTGCCGCCGTTGAGCAACAGGACTTTTTTCATGGGGAGCCTCATCGGGTTCCACGGCGTGGGCCGTTGGAGGGCCGCTGCATGGAAAGGTTGAAAACGATGGCGGCAGAGTACCGACGAGCTTCACGCGGAATAAGCACCACAACGGCAAAACTGATTTGACCTATACGCAAGAATGGAAGGCCGATTGTTGCCGTAAGCTCCGACACCTCTTTTACTTCAGGAGCCATCTCGATGAGCGAACTGCACGGTTTCATCCTGCATGCCAAGACCCGCCCGGAAAAAGCCGAAGCCTTCGAAGCGCTGTTTCGCGCCTACGTCGAGCCAAGCCGTGCCGAGCCCGGTTGCATCGAATACCACATGCTGCGGGACCAGCAGGATCCAACGCTGTTTATCTTCTATGAGATCTGGGCCTCCCAGGCGCACCTGGAGGTGCACTCGAACCTGCCGCACATGCGGCAATTCTTCGAGCAACGCATGGACTATCTGGAGCGCGACTTCGACATCCGCCGCGTCGACATGCTCAGCCCGTCCTCGGCTAGCCGCTGATCAGCAAATGGCCGCCGAGCACGCCGAGGCCGATGAAAAATGCCCGTTTGAACAACACGGCGCTGATCCGCTGGCGCAACCATTGCCCCAGCCACATCCCCAGCAGCGCCGGTGCCAGCGCCAGTAACGAAGCGCTCAATTCGCCGCCGCCCAGTTCGCCGCGCCACAACAGGCCGGCGGCCAGGGCCAGAGTAGAAACGGTGAAAGACAGGCCCAGGGCTTGCACCAATTCATCCTTGCTCAAGCCCAGCGCTTGCAGATAGGGCACCGCCGGAATGACGAACACACCGGTGGCGGAGGTGATGAGGCCGGTCAGCAGCCCACAAAGCGGAGCGATCCACGATTCGGCATCGGGACCGACCCGCAGCGTCGGCAGCAACAGCCCGCTCAACGCATACAGCAACAACGCCCCGCCCAAGGCCCGCACCACCCAAGCCCCGCCCGTCATACCGATCCACAGCGTACCGAGCCCGGTGCCCATGAAAATCGCCAGCAACAGCGGCCACAGGCGCCGGATCAGGGCTTGCAGATGACCGCCAAACGCCAGTTGCCAGAGATTGGTCAGGGTCGCCGGGATAATCAGCAACGCCGCAGCCTGCGCCGGAGCCATAGCCAGCCCGAGCAAACCCATGGAGATGGTCGGCAGCCCCAGGCCGATCACACCCTTGATGGTGCCGGCCAGCAGGAAGGTGGCGATGACCAGCAGGGACAGGGCCAGGCCGAGATTTTGATAGAAAGCGATGAGTGTGTTCATGGGCGTATCGTGCACCCCGGGACTTGGCTTGAAAATCTGCCATATACTGAGGGTGCCTCTCTTGTGGCAAGAGGCTGTTCATTCGCTGATGCTGCCGACGCTATCGCGAGCAAGCTCGCTCCCACAGGGGGATTGCATTTCAAACTGTGGGAGCGAGCCTGCTCGCGACGGCGACATACCAGACACCAGACAAACCCGGCACAGGATCACCCGCCCATGCACTTCGACCTCACCGACCTGCGCCTCTACCTGAACATCCTCGACACCGGCAACATCACCGCCGGTGCGGCCCGCAGCCATTTGTCCCTGGCCGCGGCCAGTGCGCGGGTCCGGGCCATGGAAGCCTCCCTGGGCATCGACCTGCTTGAGCGCGGACGGCGTGGCGTAGCCCCAACGCCGGCTGGCAGGGCCCTGGCCGAGCACGCCCGAGTCCTGTTGCAACAGGCCGAACGCCTGCAACAGGACCTGGCCGAATACGCCAAGGGCGTCAAAGGCCGGGTGCGATTGTTGTGCAACACCAGCGCCATGACCGAGTACCTGCCCGAACTGCTGGCCGGTTTTCTCAAGACCCATCCCAACCTCGACATCGACCTGCAGGAATTACCCAGCTCACGGATCACCCATGCGCTGCGCCAGGGCGCGGCGGACCTGGGGATCGTTTCCGACGCGGTGGACACCCACGGCCTTCAGGCCTGGCCGTTTCGCGACGATCCACTGGTCTTGATCCTACCGACCGGGCACCCACTGGCTGACGGTCGAGCCGTGCGTTTCAGCGAGACCCTCAGCCACGACTATGTCGGCCTGAACGCCTCCAGTGCCCTGGCGATTCACCTGGAAGAACAGGCCCTGCACATCGGCTCGCGCATGCAAATCCGCATTCGCGCCGATGGTTTCGACGGCATGATTCGCATGGTGGCCCATGGTGCAGGCATTGCCATCGTGCCGAAGGCGGCCATCGACCGGCGCCCGCCCGAGCCTTCGTATCACTGCGTCCCGCTGCAAGAGGCCTGGACCCACCGGGCGCTGCTGCTGTGCGCCCGCCACTTCGACGGTTTGCCGGCCTACGCCACGGCCCTGGCTCGACATCTGGCCGATTGATGCGCGCTTCTGGATAGCTCGATGTCGACCACAGGCATCTATCCGCCCAGGCCACGCGTTAGGGTGCCTGTTCTCTTCCGCCCCTTTCGGAGTTCACATGACCGCCCCCATCACCGTCCTGCGCGACACCCATCCGCTGCCCGTACTCGATGCCTGCAAATGGGAAAAACTCGAAGGCGACCCGCACACCGTCAACCTCAACGCCTACACCAGCGAAGACGGCAGCAAGATCATGGGCACCTGGATCTGCACACCCGGCAAATGGTATGTGGAATACGTGAAGTGGGAGTACTGCCATTTCCAGGAAGGCTACTGCATCATCACCCCAGAGGGCCTGGAGCCGATCCATCTGCGCGCCGGTGACATCTTCGTCATCGAGCCAGGCATGAAAGGCACGTGGGAAGTGGTCGAGACCGTGCGCAAATACTTCGTCTTCGCCTGACGAACGCGCTTGACCGATACGCTGTGCTCAAAGGCGCGCCTGGAGCACAGCGCAGCATGACCGCCCGCTATGCCGTCACGTCGACGGTGCTGATTTTACCGCTGCGATACGCCTCGAATATCTGATGCAGGCTCGATCGGGCCTCCCCTTTCGCAGTGAAAATGCCGCCACACCCCCGATTGGCCGCCGCATAACTTTCATCCTCCATCAATATCTGGTGCGCCTGCTTCAGGTTCCAGAACGGCACGCCGGCAAACAGGTGGTGCGTCAGATGATAGTTATCGCCATGCATACCGATAAACAATCGCTCGACCGGCGTGGGGAAACGATTGCGCGTCAACTGCACCTCATCCTGGTACACCCCGAACATGCCGAAGTGCTCGGAAATCTCGGAGAGCCAGCCAATCACCTGGAACACCGTGAAGTAAGGAACCAACCAGAACAGGACATAAGCCCACGGGCCGACAAAGTAATTGAAGAGCAACAACATGGCGCCATGAACCGCCAGAAGCTTCAAGCCCTGTAACGGATTGGCCAGGATGTCCCCCGCCCGGTTCTTGACCAGATAAAGGAAGTACTTGTAGGTGTTGACCAGCGTCACGCTCCTGAACAAATGACGGAACAGGAAGTCCAGACGGTCCTGAGCCTCGTACAAACCCGACTCGATGTAGAAACGATGATCGGGATCCTTCAGCTTGTCGCCCAGATGGTGGTGGTGCATCTGCACATGGGATCGACGATAGGCTTCATAGTCCTGGAAGATGGGGTAGGCCAACAAATACTCACCGACCCATTTGTTAAGCGCCTTGCTTTGAGCCAACGTCATATGCGCCGCTTCGTGCAAAAGCGAGGCAAGTGCCCGCTGCCGAGAGCCAATGAATAACAATGCCAGCGGATAAAGCGCGTTATAGCGATTGGCTAGAAATATCGCCGAGACAATGATCAGAAGATCCGCACCCAGGGCAACCAGCCAGTGCCAATTGTCTTTTTTGTACAAAGGCCGCAGACGCAGCCTGAGTGCAGCAGAAGGATTAAACCTGTTCACATCGTTCATCGGAATTCCCTTTCGTAACTCGAAGTGATGAATACAGGCGCGAAACGCCTGCGCAACCTTGATTACTTCCCCGGACAAAACAATTAATGCAGTACCACTGCCGCAGACGGTCACCTGCCAGGCACACGACGCACATTCCATTGCGACAAACCGCACGATATAGACTTTTTATTTACAGGCTATTGATTGCCTCATTGGTCATTTACAACTCGGTCAGTACCGCGATGAACTCATCCACGTCTTGAGCGTTGTTCCTCCCATTGATGGAAACGCGCACAAAACGCTCATGCCCCTGCGCCAACATGAAGTACGGCGTATGCGATGCATATCCCGGCCAAGCGTTGATACCTCGGGCCCGCAGATAACTGACGAGTTCTGTCGCCGAACGACGCTCATGGGTGAACGCGATGATGCCCTGATGGTGAGTGCCCGGAGCAATCAAGTTGACACCGGGGGTCTCTGCCAGACGCCGGAACAGCACTCGATAGAGCTCGGACTCCGCCCCGTAGGCGCTCGACAGGCGCTCTTTGATCGCCTGGTTCAAACCCACTACGGCCGCGTTGTTACGCTCGGCATATTCAAAACAGCGGGCATCTCCCACCCCTCGCGTGACGACGCCGCTGACATCGACCGTGGCCCGGCCCAGGTCAGTGAAACGAGGCTGCGCGGTGGCCAGGAAACGCTCGGACAGGTAGGCAAACCCTGTTCCCCTTGGACCACACAGGAACTTTCTGCCGGCAGCCGTCAACACATCGCAGCCGGCGGCGCCCACGTCCAGCGCCAGCATGCCCGCCGATTGACAGGCATCGACAAAGTACCAGGCCGAGTAGTCGCGCAGGATATTCCCCACCGCCTCGATGTCATTCACGATGCCACAGCAAGAAGGGACATGGACGATCGAGACCAACTTGACCTCGGCGCTCATGTGCCGGGCCAGCCATTGCAGGTCGAGGTTGCCATCGGCCAGCAGCGGCATCACTTCAACCACCACCCCATGCAGGCGCTGCAATGTTGCAAGTGCGATCAAGTTGCCCGCGTATTCGTAGGGCGTGACCAGAACACGTGCGCCTTCGGACCAGGTCAATGCCTCCAGCGCGGTCACCCAAGCCTTGGTCGCCCCATCGAAAAGCGCCACGTTACGCACATCGGCGCCCAGCAGCCGGGCAATGTTTTCATAGACCTCAACGTCCAGCACAGGGGCGTAATTCAATTCGGTTTCATAAGCCCCCGACTCGAACTCGTCCTGCAGATAACGTTGCATCAGCTTCAGCGTCTCGGCAGACATCAGCCCCGAACCCGCCGTATTGAAGTGAATCATCAATCACCTCTCACGCCTTGAACCCAGGAAATAAAACAGACTGGCCACGACCACGCACATGGATAACAGGTAGAACACCGCCCAAGGTGCAAAGAGCGACAGGGCAACACCGCATAGCACCGGCCCCAGCGCGGCCCCCAGGTTGGACAGGTTTTGCGCACCGTAGTAAACGCCGCGCATATCCTCCGGGGCGATGTAATCGATGAACAGGTATTCCACCGGGATAATGATGATTTCACCCACGGTAAAAACGATCATGGCCAATACCCAGGCCAGCGGAGTCTGTGCGTAACAAAACCCCATCAGGCCCACCACGAAAAACAACATGCCCAGCATCAACATCCGGAACAGATTATTCTGGTTGATCCTGGAGCCGACCAGGTATTGCAAACCGATCACCACGCAAGCATTGGTGGTGACCAGATAGTTGATGATCTTGTAGGTGTTCTCCGGCGTGCTGGTCACGATCAGGTATTGCGACAAATAGGCCGTGAACTGACCGAACACGACAGCGCTGAGAACGCCTCCGATCGTAAAACACACCAGCTTGTAGTTACGCACCAAATGGACCAGCACGCGGGCAAAATCATGATTCGGCCGCTCTACGCCTTCTCCACGAGGAAGCCGTGCCCCCATCCCGCTGTACAACACGACAAAAGCCACCCCGATCAAGGCCGAGACCGCAAACGGCAGGCCGGGACTGATTTTCGCGCACAGCACACCCAGGAAAGGGCCGATGGCATAACCGACGTTGGTCAGCGTGTACTTCATGGAAAACACGCTCGCCCGCTTGTCCACCGTCACCAGGAAACCTATGCCTGATTTCACCGCGATGTCGATCACCGCATAGGCGAGGTTGACCACCACGATAGCGATGATGAACGGCACCAGGCTGGCCACCTGATAAGCCACGGCAAACGCCAGGGCAAACAGCGTGGCGGCACCGAGCAGGATCCGGTAGTTGGAAAACCGGTCCACCAGAAAACCGCCGTAGACACCCAGGATGGAGCTGACGATCAGCGCGCCGCCCACCACAAGACCGATATCGGTGACCCCCAGGCCAAAGGCCTGGGAGAAATAAACCACCAGATAAGGCAAGGCCAGGGCCCGGGCAACGGTCAGGATGAACGTCGCCGACAGCAGCAGAACCACGGGCCGGGTATACACCTTGAATCCACCCTGCACCGCCAGCTCTCCCGACACGTCTTTCATGACAACATTTCCCTGTACACGCCGGGTTCGTCCTCGCGCAGCAACTCGATGCTCTTCTGAATGGCTGCACGGTCACGGTCGAGAATGAACACGTGGCCCGGGCAGTTCTCCAGGGAAACGGTTTCCTTGAGCGCCCCTTCGTCCTGAATCTTGATGCTGTGTACGCCCGGGATCGCTTTCCACCGGGCGAGGTCTGGCGCACGCTTGATGGGCCCGGCCTGTCGAGCGATCAGGAACACGCAGCTGGAATGGAAATAAAGCTTGTTTCTCGGGCGCTGCCGGTAATCGAGAAAGGCCTGGGGGTTGATCAACGAATCGATCCACAGGCTCAACTGGTTATGCCCCAAGGCCCGGGTATAGGCCGACAGGTCGATGCCGCCCGGCATGCGTGCCGCGGTTTCAAGCAACACCGGTTCGTCGTCGACAATCATCAGTTCGCTGTGACCGACACCCTGCTGGATACCCAGTGCATCGAGCACGGAAAAAATGTATTGCGACAGGCGACGGTAGACGTCGGCATTGTCCACCGGGCACATCAGCTGGTTGTAGTCGTGCACGGGCGAATCGCCAATCCGAGTGCGGTACACCCGGATGATTTCGCTGACATAGTGCTGGCCGTCGACACTCACGGTATTGACGCAGTATTCGATGTCCACGTCCGTGGATTTACTCGCCGACAACTCCGAGTTGAAATCCGAATTGTCCAGATACTGCTGGACCAGGATTTCCTCGTTGCTTTCAAGGAACAGGTTCTGGCTCGACTTGATGACCTCGAAGGCCTGTTCGACTTCGCGTTCCTGCGTACAGATATGAATATTGTCGGATCCGGCACTTTTGATCGGCTTCAACACCACCGGCAGGATGCGTTGTTCTTTTACCCACTCCAGAATCGCTGCCAGCGAATCCGACTTGAAATGCTTGATCGAGCGCACACCCGCCCGCTGCAAGGCTTCATGCATTTCGAACTTGTCGCGCCAGCGAACAGCGTGCGCCGGATCATTGCGGCGAGGGATATCGAACAGGCCCGCCAGATGCGCAGCCAGCTCAACGCCAAACTCGCAGCCGGCCAGCACGAACTGCACCGAGTAATCGGATAATGCCTGCTGCAGCTCGGCGTCAGAGTGATAGAGAACGTCCTGGATAAAGTCGGCCGGCCGGAGCCAGGACTTGTAGAAGGCGTTGACATTGGCGGTGGAACGCACGTGCACGCATTCGAATCCACGGGAAATAAAGGCGGGCGCGATGAGGCTGCCGATCGAATAGGCATCCACGATCAGCACAATGTTTTTCTTATAGATCACTTGATCGTCTCCGGGGCACGGCTGAGTTCGCGGACGGTAGCCTTGATAATCCCGGCGGCTTTATGAATATCGTCGCGGCTGATGTTGAGATGCGGCATGAAGCGCATTTCCCTGGCGTTATAAGGCAAGCCCCCCACCCCTTTCTGACGCAGAAGAGCGGCGAACTGCACCGGCGCGACACCCAGCGCGGAAATGTCCAGGGTGACCATGTTCGTGCCCTTGTAGCGCGCAGGCGCCTCGTCGATGTCATTGAGCAACTGGTGCAGCAACGCCGCGTGCTCATGGTCGTCGGCCAACCGCTCGACGTGGTTTTGCATCGCATAAAGCCCGGCCGCCGCCATCATGCCGGCCTGGTGCAAATCACCACCGAACCATTTGCGATATTTTTTGGCGCGCAGTATCAGTTCTTGCGAACCCACCATGATCGAACCGATCGGCGCCCCCAATCCCTTCGACAGGCACATGGAAAGCAGATCAGCGTTGTCGGTGTATGAAGTCACATCGATACCGGAGGCAATCGACGCATGGAGAATGCGTGCGCCATCGAGATAACGATAGGCACCGATATCCTTGGCGTAAGCAAAGACATCGTTCATTTGTTGCAGCGGAAAGATGTCCCCGCCTTTGCAGCCGAGGGTGTTTTCGATCACCACCACCCGCGGCAAGGCATAGTTCTGACTCCAGCGGCATTTGGAGGCGTGGAGTTTTTCCAGGTCAGCGACGTCGAACAGGCCGTTGTCGTGGTTGGACAGCGAAAAGTTGACCCCTGAAAAAGCCGACGTCGAGGCCGACTCATAGAAATTGATGTGGTACGAAGCGTCGAGGAATATCTCGTCGCCCGGGTTCGTCAGTGCCTTGATCGCCAACTGGTTGCTCAAGGTGCCGCCCGAGGTGAACAGCGCCGCTTCCTTCTGGAAGTAATTGGCGCAGTACTCCTCCAGTGCCCGCACCGTCGGGTCTTCACCGAAGCAGTCATCACCCACTTCAGCCTGATAAATCGCCTTGCGCATGCCTTCCGTTGGCTTGGTTACCGTGTCGCTTCTCAGATCGATAAACATAAATTGCTCCGTTAGTAACCTGCGCCAAAGACGATGCGAGAGGGATCGTAGAAGTCAGCGAGGGACTCCAGGACGTTTTCAGGCGACTCGGCGAGCCGATGCAGAAAATGCAGGTACCAGCTGTCGCCATAAACCGCCGCGATACGACAGACCAGCCCGGCCTCCTTGGCTTTACGCAACGTCTCGGGTTGCACACCGTGGAGCATTTCCAGTTCCTGGATCTGCGAGTGGTAACCCTGCTCGAAAATGCGCTTGATCAGGTTGGGGTCCTGCGTCGCGCAACTGACCGCGATGTTGGCCTCGAGAAGTTCGGCGAGTAATGTCAAATAGCGCTCATCCAGTTCTGTACCACGGGGGAGGGCTATTTCACGCGCTTCGTTATATACACCTTTAACCAATCGAATCTTACGACCATACCCAATGATTGCGGGTAAATCATCAAGCGTTCTATGCAAGTGCGCCTGTACTGTTAGACCAATATTGGAATGATCGGGCGCCAGTTGGGAATAAACTTCGAGGATCTTATCGACCGCCGAAGAATGCTCCATGCTAATCATCACGGAAATATTATGTTCTGCGGCAGCAGACAGGATAGTGGCGGCGTTGCGATAGGCCGTTTCCTGGGAAATGAGCATGCCCACGGCACTTAGATCAAACCCCAATTGCGGTGTTAGTCCGGCCTTGGCGAACGTCTGGATAGACTTCAGGTATTCATCGACGAAGGCCTGCACCACGCGCGGATCATGGTTCTCCTCGCCGACATACTCAACGCCGAGTCGATAGCCTTTGTCGTGGAGTAATTGGAGTTTTCCAGCGAGCTCTTCTCGATCGGAAGAGACGATATAGCGGTGGGCCGCTTGCTCGAATAACTTGAAGAACAACGAGTCTTTGCTGAAGGCGTCACGACATTCTTGATTGAGCGCCAACTTTTTAAGGGCAGCAGATATAAGTACGCACGTATCCTGCGAAGGCATGGGTATCGCTCCTTGATAATGATTGCTCGTCCTGAGCGCCGAGTATTGTGCAACGATTTTTTTCTGTCAAGGCTCCACAACTATAACAACTCGTTATCACTCACAACGTTTCATATATATGAAACCACAGACACTCAAGACAATTTCATACTAACTATCGTTTATTACAGCTTCACGGCAAATCTCGCCCAGCCAGCTTATTTCCCAGGCCAGCGAAGCGAGCGGCTTGAACAGGAGATTGTGTGGCGAGGGAGCTTGCTCCCTCGCTCATTGCACGCTTATTGCGGCTTGCGATAGCTGTTAACAATCGCCGAAAAATCCTTGCCGCCCTCGCCCCGCTGGCTCATCGCCTGGTACAACTGCTGCGCCACCGCCCCCAACACCACCGGCTGATGGGCCTGCCGCGCGGCTTCGGTCGCCAGGCCAAGGTCCTTGAGCATCAGGTCGGCGCCAAAGCCACCCGTGTAGCCACGGGACGCCGGCGCCGTTTCGATCACGCCCGGCCACGGGTTGTAGGTGTCCGAACTCCAGCAACGACCCGTCGAGCTGTTGATGATCCCGGCCAGCACCTGGGTGTCGATCCCCAAGGCATCGCCCAGCGCCATGGCCTCGCTGACGCCCACCATGGAAATGCCCAGCAGCAGGTTGTTGCAGATCTTGGCGATCTGCCCGGTGCCGACTTCGCCACAGTGCACGATGTTACGGCCCATTTGCGCCAACACCGGTTGCAAGGTGGCGAACAACTCAGCCGTGGCGCCGACCATGAAGGTCAACGTACCCGCCGCCGCACCGCCGGTGCCGCCCGAAACGGGCGCATCGGCCATCGCCACCCCTTGTTTCGCAGCGGCAGCCGCCACGTCGCGAGCGGTCTGTGGATCGATGGTGCTGCAATCCACCGCCGGCGTGCCAGCGGCGATACCGGCCAGCACACCGTCCTCACCCAGCCAGACGCTACGCACATGGGCGGCGGCCGGCAGCATGGTGATCACCAGCCCGGCGCCCTGGGCCGCGTCGCGAGGCGAGGCACTGACGGTGCCGCCCAATGCCGCCAGCTCGGCCAGCACCGTCTGGTTCAGGTCGAACAGGTTCAGCGAATGGCCGGCCTTGAGCAGGTTGCGCGCCATGGGGGCGCCCATGTTGCCCAGGCCGATAAATGCGATGTTCATGTCCGGCTCCTTAACGCAAATTGATGGTGGTGTTCACACCGTCATTGACGCTGTCATCATCGAACCAGCGCGCGGTCACGGTCTTGGTCTGAGTGTAGAACTGCACCACTTGTTTGCCGTACGGGCCGAGGTCGCCGAGTTTCGAACCACGGGAACCGGTGAAGCTGAAGAACGGCACCGGCACCGGGATCGGGATGTTGATGCCCACCTGGCCAACGTCGATTTCGCTCTGGAATTTGCGCGCCGCCGCACCGCTCTGGGTGAACAGGCCGGTGCCGTTGCCGAATGGGTTGGCGTTGACCAGGGCAATCGCCTGATCCAGGGTGTCGACTTCCAGCACCACCAGCACTGGGCCGAAGATTTCCTCGGTGTAGATGCGCATCTCGGTGGTCACGCCGGAAAACAGGGTCGGACCGACAAAATTGCCCTGCTCGAAGCCCGGCACGCTGATGCCACGGCCATCGAGCTCCAGCTTCGCGCCTTCCTTCACGCCGCTCTCGATCAACTCGAGAATCCGCGCCTTGGCCCGCTTGGAAATCACCGGACCAACGTCGGTGCCCGGCTCACTGCCGGCGTTGACCTTGAGCTTCTGCGCCAGGGCCTTGAGCTCCGGCAACCATTGTTTGGCCGCGCCCACCAGCACCACCACGGAGGTGGCCATGCAGCGCTGGCCAGCCGCGCCAAAACCGGCGCCGACCAGGGCGTTGAGAGTCTGCTCACGATTGGCATCGGGCAACACCACCGCGTGGTTCTTGGCCCCCATCATCGACTGCACGCGCTTGCCATGGCGACCCGCCAGGTCATACACGTGGGTGCCGACCGCCGTCGAACCGACGAAGGAAACCGCCTTGATGTCCTTGTGGGTGCAGAGCGCATCCACCACGTCCTTGCCGCCGTGCACCACGTTGAGCACACCCGCCGGCACGCCGGCCTCGATGGCCAGTTCCACCAGCAGCATGGTCGACAGCGGATCCTGTTCCGACGGCTTGAGCACAAAGGTGTTGCCGCAGGCGATGGCCATCGGGAACATCCACAGCGGAATCATCGCCGGGAAGTTGAACGGCGTAATGCCCGCGCACACCCCGATCGGTTGGCGCAGCGTGTAGGTGTCCACGCCACCGGCGACGTTCTCGGCAAACTCGCCCATCTGCAGGGTGCCGATGGAACAGGCGTGCTCGACCACTTCCAGGCCGCGGAAAATATCGCCCTCGGCGTCAGCGATGGTCTTGCCCTGTTCGGCGCTGAGCACCGCGGCGATGCGCTTGGAATGTTCGCGGATCAACGCCTGGAGCTTGAGCATGATGCGCATCCGCGCACCGATGGGCGTCAGTTTCCAGGTCTGGAACGCACGCTGGGCAGCGGCGATGGCGGCATCGACTTCCGACGCCGTAGCGAATGGAACCTTCGCCAACACCTGTTGGGTAGCCGGGTTGACGATGTCGTGCCATTCGCTGGATTGGGATTCAACCCATTCGCCATCGATCAGCAGTCTGACGGTTTGCAGGGTGGTGTCGCTGGGCGTAAGGGAAACGTTCATGCTGGCCTCCGGGATTGTTCTTATAGAGAGCGCTGGTTCAGCAAAGACCAAGGTGCACGGGCACGCATGGTGATGAGACGGTTTTTGGAGTATAGATGTGCAAACTTCTAATAAGAATGCACATAAAAGCCGGTCCATCATGCAAAAAAACATCACCTCCCTGGGGTCGCTGAATTGGGACGACCTCAAGTTTTTCCTCGAAGTGGCCCGCACCCGCAAGGCCAGCACGGCCGCCAAGCGCCTGGCCGTCGACTACACCACGGTGTCGCGACGCATCAGCTCGCTGGAAGCCTCGCTGGGCACGCTGCTGTTCGAGAAATCCCGGACCAACGGTTTTGTCCTGACAGCTGAAGGCCAGCGCCTGCTGGGGTACGCCGAATCGATCGAAAGCACCCTGCACATGGCCTGCGAACAGGTCTCAGGCTCTGGCGTCGCGCTGTCCGGCCATGTACGCATGGGCTGCACCGAAGGCTTCGGCAGCTTCTTCATCACCCCGCAACTGAGCCATTTCGTCGACGCCTACCCGGCCATTTCGGTGGACATCCTGCCGCTGCCGCACTTCATCAGCCTTTCCAAGCGCGAAGCCGACATCGTCATCGCCCTCGAACGCCCCGAACATGGCCCCTATGTGTGCTGCAAATTGTGCGACTACCGGCTGCAGCTCTATGCCACCCAGCCCTACCTGGACAATCACCCACCGATCCAGCGCCCGGCCGACCTGGGCAAGCATTCGTTCATCAGCTACGTGGATGACCTGGCGTTCAGTTCCGAATTGCTCTACCTGGCCAACGTCCTGCCCGGTGCCAACGCCCACCTGCGCAGCACCAGCGTGATCGCGCAATTCGTGGCCGCGCAGCAAGGGCGCTCGCTGGCGATCCTGCCCTGCTTCCTCGCCGCCCAGGACCCACGGCTATTGCCGGTGCTGCCGGAGGAAATCACTGTCACCCGGCAGTTCTGGATGTACTGCCGGGAAGACCTGCGCAAGCTCAAACGAATTACGTTGTTGTGGGATTACATCCGCGAGGTGACTGAACAGAATCAACCATTGTTGATGGGTGAAAGCCGGGAGATGGTGTTCGCCGACTAGTCGGCGATGACCACGATGGCGACGCGGCGGTTTTCGGTGCGGCCGCTGGGTGTGTCATTGGAGGCGACCGGGTTGCTGCTGCCCAGGCCGCGCAGCTGGACGTTTTCTTCGCGCATGCCAACGCTTGTCAGCACCTTGCTCACGCTGGCAGCCCGGCGCATCGACAGTTGTTCGTTGTAAGCCTGGGAGCCCGAGGCGTCGGTATGACCATCGACGCGTACGCGCTCGATGCCCGCGCCCAGCAACGCCTTGCCGATGCGCTCGACGATTTCGGTACTGGCCGGGTTGAGATTTTCCATATCGCTGCCGAACAACACCTTGCCCGACAAACCGAAGGCCCAGCCATCGTCGGTCAATTCGAAGCCTTGTTGCTTGAGTACGGCAATTTGCGCCGGGGTCAGGCCTTTCGGCGGTGCCGTCTGGCAACCACTCAGCGCCAGGATGGCAAGCAAGAACAGCGCCGCGAACCAGCGCAGGGAAAATTGAGGGTATGAACGCACGAGTCAGCTCCTGGTTTGAAAATCAGCGACGGAGTGATCCGACCCCGCCGTATGTTGACCGCCTCGAGCGAGGCGTTTGGCTTGGTACATTGCCGCGTCGGCGGCATGGAGCAAGGTGCCCGGTGTGTCACCATGATCCGGGTAGACGGCAATGCCGATACTGAGGGAGGTCAGCACGGAGGCGTTGCCGGGTAATTGAATCGGCATCTCCATGCTGGCGATGATTTTTTCAGCGATCCGCTCGGCATCCTCGGCCTTGTGCAGGGGCGCCAGCAGCACGGCGAATTCATCGCCCCCCAGGCGCGCGACCAAATCATCCTCGCGCAACTGGGCCCGAACCCGGGTCGCCACGGCCGTCAGCACCGCATCACCGGCGGCGTGACCGAAGTTGTCATTGATGCCCTTGAACCGGTCGCTGTCCAGGTACAGCACGGCCACTTGCTCGTTGAGCTTGCCGGCATTGCGCAAGGCGCGAATCAGTCGGCCTTCGAAAAACGCCCGGTTCGGCAAACCGGTCAGGCTGTCGTGGCTGGCCTGGTGCGCCAGGGTTTCGTTTTCGCTTTGCAGGTGGGTCTGCCAGGACTCCAGTTCATCGAGCAATGCGTTGAAGTCATTGGCCAGGTTATCCAGTTCAGCAATGGCGGCCGGTGGCACGCGTCGGTCCAGGGCTCGCTCGCTGCGTGCCGCGTGGGCCACCTCGGCCAGGCTGCGCAGCGGCCCGATGATCGCACGCAACTGGCGCCGCGCCAGATAAAGCGCCACCCAGGCACTGACCGCCGTGCACAGGATGATCCCCGCCAGGCCGCTGAGCAAAAAGCGCAACAGGCTACCGCCATGCCCCGCCAACACGATACGGCCGATATTCTGTCCTTGATGAACGATCGGCAGGCTGATGGGTTTTTCCAGGAAGGCCTTGGCAATGTGAACTTCCAGCTCCGACAACAGGCCGGTTTGCGGTCGCTGCCAGCGCGCCAACAGACGGCCATGTTCATTCAACACCTGGGCATCGGCGACTTCCTCGGTGGAGGCGATCAAGGCCAGTGCTTCGGTGGCCGCAGCCGAATCATCGAAGACCACGGCCGCTTCCACGGTGTAGTTGATCGAACGGGCGATCAAATGCAGGTTGTGATCGGCGTAGACCCGCAATGCCAGCAGGCCGAGCAAGGTCAAGGAAGCACTGGCCATGGTGATGGCCACCAGCGCGACGATCAGATGGCCACGACCGATGACCGAGCCCAGGGTGGGACGGACCCTTGGTTTGCGCTGTTTCATGGCGTCGCCGGCCTGCGACGGGAAAGCTGCAGCACACTTGGATGGATGCGCACACCACTGCGCGCCACAGAGTCGAGGTTGACCTCGAAAGACACTTGTTCATCGCCGACTCGCAGACAGAACAGGCTCCCCACGGTGCACTGGTCGCCGCCTTCGCTGATGCTCAGCACTGGCTTGCCGATCAAGGACGCAAACAAACGGGTGTGCTCATCGTTGGTCAGCCTGCCGACGTAGACCGCGTTACAGGCGGTGGCGATATCAGGATGATCGGCCAGCAGCCGCTGCACCGTCACCGGCCGCCCCGTGGCCTGGGTGGTGCCCTTGACCAGATCGTCGGTGTATTGGGTAGGCCCGACGATGCACAGCTGCAGTTGGGTAGGCTCCACGGGCCAACGGGCGTAGCTGAGAATGCCCAATACCACCTGGGTCACCGCTTCAGCCCGCTGCTCGGCCTGGGTCGTGGTGACTTGCTCCTGGGCCATCGCGACAGGCAGCAGCAGACACAAAAGGCCGGCCAGCAGAAAATGCCCCCGCCCCTTGCTGCGCACTGCCTCCCGTACAGGCACTTTCATGGAGAATCTCTTGATCCAGACGATAAGTGCCGGAACGATAGCACAGTGCCCAAAAGCCAGCGAGGCCGCGTGTTACGTAGACTTCGGAGCGAAACAGGCAAAATTGCCGTGGGGCATGAACCATTAAAAGCTGATGATTCAGTCAGCCGGCTCCAACTCCAGCATCAACCCGCTCAAGCGCTTGACCTTGCGCCGGACCGCCTCCTCGAAAATGCCCACTCGCGGTTCGATCAGACTGAACCATTGCTTGCCCCGGGTAATGGCGGTGTACACCAGTTCCTTGGTCAAGACCGGGTTGAGCGCATCCGGAAGGATCAACGCGGTATGGGTGAATTCCGAACCCTGGGATTTGTGCACCGTCATGGCATACACGGTTTCCACGTCATTGAGTCGGCTGGGCAGGACGAAACGCACACCGCCCTGGCCGTCATTACGCGGGAAAGCGACCCGCAGGACCTGTTTGCCGGCATCGGGCCCGTCACGCTCGGGCAGCTTGAGGGCAATGCCGATATCGCCATTCATCAACCCCAGCCCATAGTCATTACGGGTCATCAGTACCGGGCGTCCTTCGTACCACTGGTGATCGCTATCGATAAGGCGAGCCTTGAGCAATGCCGCGGTGATCCGTTGGTTCAACCCTTCAACGCCCCACGGGCCTTTACGCACCGCGCAAAGCAATTGGAATTCGTCGAAGGCCGCCAGTACCTCCCGAGCCCACTCGGCCCAACAACCGTCTTCCAAGGGACGAGAAATGGCCGGGCGACGCTGCCGCAACAGGCTCAGGTAATGCCGATACCCCTGGGGCCCTTCTGGCTTGCCGTCGAGCAGCAGCTTTTCCAGCTTGGTGTCGTGCTCACTCGCCAGTTTCAGGGAGGACAGATCGGCATATTGCCCTTGCTCCAGCAACTGACGGGCTTTTTCAGGCTGTTGCTGGTTGACCCAGCGAGCCAGTTGACCGATCCCACTGCCTTCGCCGAAGCGTCGGGAATGCCTGAGCATCACCACTTGCTGCGCCAGGGGATGAGTGCCGTCGAGGTCTTGCCGCAGGTCACTGGCCGCCAGGTTCTCACCACTGACCGACTCAAGCCAGGCTCGGGTCCGGGGGCTGTACCAACCGTCCTCGGCGTCTCGACACAAATCCCCCAGCACCGCACCGGCCTCTACAGAAGCCAGCTGGTCCTTGTCCCCCAGCAACACCAACCGTGCATGGGCCGGCAGTGCATCCAGCAGATTGGCCATCATCTCCAGGTCGATCATCGACGCCTCATCGACCACCAGCACATCCAGCGGCAAGCGATTGCCGGCATGGTGACGAAAATGCCGGGTGCCGGGACGGCTGCCCAGCAAACGATGGACTGTCGTGACGTCGCACGGAATGCGTTCGCGCACAGCCTCATCCACGTCCAGGGTCCGGACCTGCTGGCTGATGGACTCGGTCAGGCGCGCCGCCGCCTTGCCGGTGGGCGCAGCCAGGCGAATCCGCAGCGGCTTCCCGGCCTCGACAGCCGGAGCCTGCAACAACGCCAGCAGGCGCACAACGGTGGTGGTCTTGCCGGTCCCCGGGCCGCCGGTCACGATACTGAAGGCTCCGCGAGTCGCCAGCGCGCAGGCCAGCTTCTGCCAATCGATCGGGCCGTTGGCATCGGCCGGTCCGAACAGCCCGTCCAAACGCTCGCGCAGGTCACCAGGCGCCGCTTCATGGTCAATCAGCCGTTGGCGCAACGCCTCGTCGATCCGTCGTTCATAACCCCAGTAGCGGCGCAGATAAAGACGCTTGCCAGACAGCACCAACGGACGTTGCTGCGCCTCTTCGCTCTCATCCGCAGCCAGGGCCACCAGACGACTGGCCGCCAGGGCCTTGCACCAATGGGTGCCGTCCAGTGTCTGCAATATTTGCGAGGGCAACAGCATCACGCCTGGCTGCAGGTCGCCCTCGGGAGGCAGCGACAGGGCGAAGTCCGGCTCCTTGAGGGTCTCGAACACATCCAGGCAAACATGCCCGTGGCCCAGTTGGTGACTGGTCAGCGCAGCGGCGAGCAGGACCAAGGGATCATCGTCCGGCGCCAGTTCATGGAGGAGCGCCACGAATGCCTTGTCCAGGGCGCGCAACCAGCCGCGCTCGACCCAGCGCGTCAGTAACAACAGCAGGTCCTGGGCACGGCTCAAGGGGGCCAGGCCAACCGGGCTCTCGTCGTCGGACGCCTTGGGCAGCAGGTCGGCAAAGGAACGACTCATAGCAGTTCTCCCTGTACCCACGCCGGCTCGGCCTTGGGTTCGGGCGCGCCCTGGAACAGCCGATCCAGTTGTTCGATCAAGGCCCGTGGCGGCTTGGTGAAATACACGCCCTGGCTGGTCGAGCGGGTGCCGCGAAGGAACAGGTAGAGCGCGCCGCCGACATGCTGGTCATAGTCGTAACCAGGGAGTCGCGCCTTGAGCTGGCGATGCAGGGCCAACAGGTACAGCACGTATTGCAGGTCGTAGCGATGGTCCAGGATCGACTGTTCCATGGCCTGTACGGTGTAGGCCATGTCATCGACACCCAGCCAGTTGGATTTGTAATCGGCCACGTAATACCGACCGTCGTGCTCGAACGTCAAATCGATGAAGCCCTTGAACATGCCGTTGAGCAGCACCGGTTCCGCCGCGACACGGGCCACACCGCCATGGGTGAACCGGCAAACCAGTTGATCAAGCTTTTGCACATCGACCTTGTGGCTGGCGAACCAGAACTCCATCTCGACCTGGAACCGGGTCAGTTGTTCGAGCACCACCGGCGCCTGGTCGTTGCCGACGGGCATGGGTATTTTGATCAGGTGCTGCAGCCAGTCGCTCAATGTGATGATCCAACCTTTCCAGCCTCGGCGATTGCAGCGTCGGGCAATGGCATCCTCGATATCCGTCGGCGCAGATGAAAAACCTTCCCCGGCGGCCCACTCCAAGAGACCATGAAGGAAAGTGCCGGGACCGGGGCCACGGGGAAACCGGTGAATATCGCCACCGAGGGCGATGGTCTCCCTGGGAGCGTCCGGGTCCAGTCGCTCATCGTCGAACAACTTCTGGGCTTGCGGATTCTCTGGCGCGGTATCGCTGCCTTCGCTCAGGCTTTCGCCGATGCGCAGGGCGCTGTAAGACGCGATCCACCAATTTTCGCTGGCTTTTCGCAAGGGCACCAAGGGTTCGAGCAACACAGCGTCATTGCGCGGCGGCCGGTAGCGCTCGTCGGTGGCTTCGGGCACTGGCTGGCAACTCACCGCGACACTGCCTTGTTGCAGGTCTTCCAGCCAACGCCTCAACTCCACCGACTCGGCCAACGGCACGCCGCCGCCCAACAGATAACCCAGTGCGGACACATGCAGGATCGAGCTGTTGTTGTTGCCCCGCTTGAGGTCTGCCACACCCAGCCAGCAGGCATGTTGTGCACGGGTCAGTGCCACGTAGAGCAGCCGCAGGTCCTCGGCCAGACGCTCGTCATCGGCCTTGGCGATCAGTTCGGCGGTGGGCTTGAGGCTGATCTGCGCCTTGTTGGCCTCATCGTGGTAATGCAACGGCAATCGACTGCCATCCACCGGTTTCGTCGAACAGATGAAGGGCAAGAAAACCAACGGATATTCAAGCCCCTTGGACTTGTGGATCGTGACCACCTTGACCAACTGCTCATCGCTTTCCAGGCGCAGTATCTGCTCTTCCCCCGCCTGCCCGGACAAGGCCAGGTGCTCGGACAAATGCCGGATCAAGGCTTGTTCGCCATCCAGTTCACCGGCGGCCTGCTGCAACAGTTCGCAAAGGTGCAGCAAGTTGGTCAGCACCCGCTCGCCATCGCTACGCGCCATCAAGGCCTGGGGCAGTTCGAAATCATGCAGCAGGCGGCGCAACATCGGCAGCACGCCCTGGCTGCGCCAGACCGAACGATAACCACGAAACTGCATGACCCGGGCTTCCCAAGCCAGCTCATCCTGATTGAGGCGCTCCAGCTCCGTCAGCGGCAAGTTCAACGTGATGCTGGCCAGCGCTGCCCGTAGCGGTCGCTCCACATCCGGCTCGGCGCAGGCCTTGAGCCAGGTCAGCAAATCCCGCGCCTCTTGCGATGCGAAGACCGAATCCTTGTCGGACAGATAGACACTGCGCACGCCCCGCGCGGACAACTCGCCTCGCACGGCCTGCGCTTCTTTACCGTCGCGCACCAGGATGGCGATATCCGCCGGGCGCAACCCGCGCAGCGTTTCGCCATCGACCGTGAAACCGTCGCGTCCCGACTGGCCACCGTTGAGCAATGCCGTGATCTCACTGGCGCAGGCGGCCGCCATGGCTTGCCGGTACATCGCACCGGAAAGCGGCTGCTCCGACGGCAGGTGCCAGATATTCAGCGCCGCAACGGCCTGCCCTGCCACCTGCAAGGACTCCTTGCGCCCCTGGGACTCAACGGACAGGAACGGCACCGGGTTCTCACCCGAAGGTTCACGGAACAGAAAGGCACCGCGGCCCTTCGGACGGGACTCGGCCTTCTGGAAGACATGGTTTACCGCACCCACCATGGCATGGCTGGAACGGAAATTCGTGCCCAGCGTATGCAACCGGCCGGCGGTGGCCTGGCGAGCACGCAGGTAGGTGTAGATGTCGGCACCGCGAAAAGCGTAGATCGCCTGCTTAGGATCGCCGATCAGGAAAAGTCCGGTCTCAGTGTCGTTGTCTTCGATGCGGTAGATGCTTTCGAAGATCCGGTATTGAACCGGGTCGGTGTCCTGGAACTCATCGATCAGCGCCACCGGAAACTGCTCACGGATCAGGCTCGCCAGACGTTCGCCCCCGTCGGCCTGCAGCGCCGCGTCGAGACGCAGCAGCATGTCGTCGAAGCCCATTTCGGCGCGGCGACGTTTCTCGGCTTCGAAACGCGCCCCGACCCATTGCGCGGCATGCTGCAACACGGCGGCATCTGGCGTGGGCAACGCATCCAGGCTGGCCTTGAGACCGGCCATGGCGTCCAGCCCGGGATGGCTGGGCACTTCACCTTTCCAGGCTTCGGCCATGCCTTCGGGGGTCAGGCGCGTGAACCCGGTGCCGATGTCCAACAACTCAAGACTTTCGTCATCGACCCAGGCGGTGATTTTCTGAAACCACGGTTCGAAGTAACGCGCCTGCATCTTGCGCCCATCGACGGACTTGCTGGCGACGCCTTGCTGGCAGATTTCCAGCAGTTCCACGGCCCACTGTCGCCATGGCGCCTTGAGATCGAGCAAGGCAGCACTGCGCTCCTGCAGGGAGGCCGCGATGAGTTCGGCAGGCTCAAGCCCGTCACCGTCGTCACGCTCGCTGGAAAACAACCCCCTCACCCGTGGCAACAGCGCAGCCGGCCCTCCCCAATGGGTACGCACCCAATTCAGCGCCTCGCCTTGCATCGAATAGCAGAACAGCCGCCAGTAATCACGCAAGACCTCGCCCAGCAATTCGCTGTGGTCGGTTTCCAGGGTCTGGGTAAACAGGCTGCCGCTGTCGAAGGCATGCTCACGCAACATGCGCTGGCACCAGCTATGGATGGTCGAGACGGCCGCTTCGTCCATCCACTGGGCGGCGATGTCCAGCCGGTTCGCGCAGCCAGGCCATTGCTCGGCACTGAATTCATCGCGCAATGCAGCGATCAGTGAATCCGGGGCTGGAATCTCGTCGCGAAAGAAGCGTGCGGCTTCGGCCAGACGGGTACGAATTCGCTCACGTAACTCCTTGGTGGCAGCGTCCGTAAAGGTCACCACCAGGATTTGCGGCGGAAGCAGTTCGCGGCCAAAACCGGACACCGAACCGCCATGCCCCAGCACCAGACGCAGGTACAGCGCCGAAATGGTGAAGGTCTTGCCGGTACCGGCGCTGGCCTCGATCAGTTGGCTGCCTCGTAGCGGAAAAGCCAGGGCCAATGGTGTCTGCCGACTCATGAACGGGCCTCCTCGCCGGCCGATGAACGCCATGGGGCTTCGAGCAAGGGCCGATAAAGCGCATCGCACCAGTCGGGGAATGTTTCATCAGCCATCAAGGCCGTGAAATCCGGAAACTGTCGAGCCAAGGCCGGGTTCTCCCGCCGTTCGCCTTCAAACGTCTGTCCATCGCCCTCATAGGCTTTGCGCGCCGCGGCTTCGGCCTTGAGTGGATCACTCTGGCCGAGCCAGGCGAAAGCCGTCTTCACGGCGATCGGCAGCGGCTGGCGCATACCGGTCTGCCAAGCCTGCAGCATGTCGCCCAACAACCTTCGTGCGACCGGCTCTTCGAAAGGTGCCAACAGCAAGCTGTCATCACTGGCCACCAGCGCTGTCGTCAACGACAAGCCGTTAGCGCAGGCCACGAGATGGTTGACCCAGGGCCGTATCAGGCGATGCCACTTTCGGGTCTTGGTGGAGCCGATGCTATTGGGTATAGCCGTGATGGCGAGGACCGCACCATCGGCGCGCTGGTGCAGGCCACTGAGCCATCCTTCGACACTCACGCCCTGCAAGTGCAGACTGACAGGCACGGCACTGGTCAGCGGTGTGGGCCATAACGCCAGAAGCCGTTGGTAACGCTGGAGCAGATCCGGCAAGGGCTCGATCAACTCACGCTGCATGCACTCTCCGAACCCGGCCATCGGTAACAGGCCGCTGTTCTGGAGTCTCTGGGCGTGGGCGGCCAGGGCCAGATCTGGCTGGTCCAGGCGTACCAGCGCAGCATCGAGCAGGCTGTCACTCAGGGTGTAGCGTTGCAGCGCATCGAGCACGAAAGGCTCGTCATCGGCCAGAGGCGCCTCGATGGCTTCGAAGAATACTTTCAGCCGCTGGCTGAAAAAATGGCGGACAGGATTGCGCAGGAAGTCCTGCAACTGACCGAGGCCCAAGGGTTCTTCCTGGACGTAAGGTGCCAGCACCTGGATTTTGTCAGTGTGATCGGAGGTGTCGTGGAGCATTCGCCATTCGCTGGCGTAACTGAACAGCTCGTCACCTTGATGGAAATAACGCGCACTGAACGGTTGCAGCGGATGCTCCTGGGTCAGGGCATCGAGAAGACTCTTGCTGTCATCGGCCAACCGCCAGCCACTGGCGAGATGATCGCGCAGTTGGCCGATCAACACCGATGCCGGTCGCTCACTGTTGTCGCGGATGCTGCGCCCCACCCAACTGACGTACAGCTTTTCCCGGGCCGAAAGCAGCGCTTCCAACAACAGGTAGCGGTCATCCTCACGGCGGGAACGATCGCCCGGACGATAATCGCCGCCCATCAGATCGAAGTCCAAGGGTGGCTGGGCTCGCGGGTAATCACCGTCATTCATTCCCAGCAGGCACACCAGCTTGAAGGGGATCGCACGCATTGGCATCAAGGTACAGAAGTTGACGGCGCCGGCCAGGAAGCGTTGGGACAGTCGCCCCTGATCCAGCCCGGCCAGCCATGCTTCACGTACCACCGTCAGCGGCAATTCATCTTGCAGCCCCACCGACTCACAGGTTTCCAGCCAGGTTTCACGCAAGTCTTCGAGTTGGGCCAGCAAATAGTCGTCATGTTCGTTGCTCGCCTGGAAAAACAGCTGCATCAGGTCGTGCAGGCGCGAACCCCATTGCTGCGGCGATGCCGGCTGGGTGAGCTCCTGATGAGCGACTTCCAGGGCATCCAGCAACGCAACCAGCGGACCGATCAATGCCGCATCCAGGCCGCCGATCTCGTCATAGGGCTCGATGCCGTCATAGGCCTGCGAACTGCCGACAGCGTACCCCAGCAACATGCGACGCAAGCCGAAACGCCAGCTGTTCTGCTCAAGCTCCGCAGGCAGCCCCAGCCCGGCACGGTGTTCGGCGCTCATCCCCCAGCGGATCCCCGCCCCTTCGATCCAGCGGTGCAATGTCGGCAGGTCGGCCTCATCGATGCCAAACCGTTCGCGCAACGCCGGGACATCCAGCAGATCGAGGATTTCGCTGACCGGGAAACGACTGTCCGGCAGCTTGAGCAAATGCTCGACGGCAATCAGCAATGGATCACGTCCACGCTGGCCCTGGTCAGTCAGCGTGAATGGAATGAAACGAGGGTCGCTCCGGTCGAGCTGGCCGAACACCGCGCGAATGTGCGGCGCATAACTGTCGATGTCCGGGACCATGACGATGATATCCCGTGGGCGCAGGGTCGGATCCGCACTGAAGTGGGCCAGCAACTGGTCATGGAGAATCTCGACTTCACGCTGGGCGCCGTGGGCCACATGAAAGCGGATCGAGCCATCTCGCTCCGTATCGACGACAGGCCAGTGCTCCCGGGTTTCGTTCAGGGGGCGTAGCTCCAGGATGTCATCCTGCAACTGACTGAGCAGGGTCGTAGGGGTCCCATCCGTAAACAGGTCGATTCGCCCATCGCGAAATACCGCGCGGTAGCTGTTGGGGTCGTCGTAGCTGTCGAGCAGGTTGATATAGTCGCGCCCCTGCTTGCCCCAGGCAGCCAATAACGGATGGGCATGTTGATGCAGGGTTTGCGGATCGAGGACGGCGGGCATGCCGGTCTTGCGAGCCTGACGCTTGTATTGGTGGCGCAGCAGATCCTTGTCGGCGACGATATCCGCCCAATGATGACGACACGGGTTATGCACGCAGAGCAGAACCTGGCTGAACCGGGAAAGACCGGCAAGCGCCTCGAGGACCTGGGCAGGCAACGAAGAAATACCGAATACGATGACCCGCGCCGGCAAGCCTTTCGGAGCGACTTCCAGGTTGTTGATACGCTCGATGTAGCGCTGGTGGACGCCGGCACGGCTTTGCGCCATGCCTTGTTCACCCACATCCAGCAACAAGGCTCGCCACAGCTCCGCTTGCCAGCAATTCGCCGGCGAGAGCGGCTTGATTTCGCCTCGGACATTTCGTGTCTGGTGTCGACCTTCAGCCCAATCCTCGAGCCAGTCGGCCCGGTACACCTGGTACTGGTCGAACAGATCGGCAAGGCGCTCGGACAGTTGATAGCGCTTGCGCAGGTCGGTGTCGTGGGTAAGGAATCGTCGCAAAGGTTCGAAATGAGGCTGCTCGATCAACTGCGGCAGCAGGCGCATCAGGCGCCAGGTCAGCGGAGCCTTGTCCAATAGGGACTTGGCCGGAATCTCGTCACGCCCCAGGACTGTTCGATACAGCTGCCACATGAAGCTGCCCGGCAGTTGCACATCAATGGCCGCCGCAATACCGCAGCCGCCGGAATCATCATCTTCCGGGTCTTCAGCCAGTGCGAGCTTGAGCCATTGGGCAATGCCGTTGCTTTGTACCAGGGCGATTTCATTTTCAAGGGGAGCCAGCGGGTAGCGCCGCATCAAGCTGATCACCAGGCTGCGCAACTCATCAAGGCGATTCCCGTGAACCACCATGAAAGCTGGGCTAAGGGACGTTGCGTCCGGCATGAAAGGCATCCTTGAAAATGCAAAAGCTAGGGCAGAACCTTAGCACTGTCGGGGGGCTGTGACAGCCGGGAGCTGTCCGAGCGTGTCGTAAGA